>JBARHM010000575.1:0-4657 GCA_049799235.1 Gallionella sp. | reverse complement strand
GTCGCGAACACGACATTGATATTCGCGTCGTTCAGAATTTTTCGAAGTGCGCTGAGTTCTGCGGCAGAGTCATCTACGCATAAAACCTTGCGGACTGTCATGGTTGCCCTTGGCTAGTTTCGGGTTGGCAGAAACTTGACTATGGTTTCGAGCAGTTTTTCTTCATCAACAGGCTTGGTGAGATAAGCGTCACAACCGGACATACTGCCGCGAATCTTGTCGAATGGTGAATCCTTGCTGGTCAGCATGACCACTGCGGTTTTCTGCGCGGTTTTGTTTGACTTGATCAGCTTGCACACCTGGTAGCCGTCAATTCCGGGCATGACGACGTCGAGGAATATGCAGGTGTAATATTTCTGCCCGGTGAATCCTATCGCCTGTTCACCGTTTTCAGCAAAGTCGACATTGAAATTGAATGCAGCCAGCTTGTTCTTCATGAATTCACGTACCGTGAGGTTGTCATCCACGACAAGCACCCAATCGGCACGGGAAAACCTGGCTTGGAGCGCACCTGATTTTTCAGCAACTTGCGGTGCAGTTTTCGCAGCCTGAATCTCCGGCGGGGCCTTGGCAACTGTCTGCACATTGGCGGGTTGATTCACGGGAGTGGCGGCCGGAGAGAATCCTGTTGCCCCGCCAATCTGGGCGGGTTTTGCCGGAATCTGCGCAGATGGGGCCGCGATCGCCACATCGAAAGCCTGGAAAAGTTTCATCCAGCGTATCGGGCGAGCAAGGACAGGCCAACCGGTTCCGCCATCCGAATCGCCAACCATGATTACCGGGATTTTCCTGGATTCATTGCGATAACTTAGTTGCTTGATAGCAGCAGGATCGCTCGCATCGACCAGAAAAATATCTGGTGGAGCGTCGGCCAGGCTATGACGCAGGAACTTTGGAACGCGCCGTGATGACAGACCGAAAACACTGGCCAGTACTGTTTGCTCAGTATCGGTAAAGCCTAGGACTTCAACCGAATAGGTGTCTTTTTGATTGGCCATCTTGGGTTCTCAGGTTTTTGGCTAAAACGTATACAACTCTCGACGAACAGTATCTTTCAGCCGGTTTAGTATAACGCGGAATTTCAAGCTAGGCGTCCAATTTATGCACCGCCACAAAATCCGCAATGTTCTGCAGCAGCTCGTCTTCCTGATACGGCTTGCCAAGGTAAGTGTTGACGCCCAGTTGAATAGCATAATCACGGTGCTTGTCGGCAGTACGCGAAGTGATCATGATGATCGGCAGGGCCTGCGTCTTGGGATCGCGTCGCAATTCTCTGGCAAGTGCGAATCCGTCCATGCGCGGCATTTCGATGTCCAGCAACATCACATCCGGCGTGAAGTCCTCCAGCTTCTCCAGCGCATCGACACCATCCGTGGCTGTAACCACTTGATATCCAGCGCGTGTCAACATGCGCGAGGTGATCTTGCGCACGGTGAGGGAATCGTCCACCACCATGATCAGCGGCAGGCTGGTCAGAGGCTTGATGATTTCCGGCGATTCCGCCCTCACGGCCTTTGCCACCTTGCCGATGCCGACACGTTGAGCAAGCTGTGGCGGATTCAGTATCAGCACAACCACACCATTGCCAAGCACCGTCGCCCCGGCGATCCCGGATAGTCTCGCCAACTGCGGTCCGATATTCTTCACTACCGCTTCCTGATTGCCCAACAATTCATCTACATGCAGGGCGATACGGTACTCGCCGCTGCGCAACAGCAAGACCGAATTACGTACATGGTTTTCCTGGATGACTTCTGTGTCGGTCAGCAGCTGCGACAGATAGTGCAGCGGATAGATCCTGTCCTGCCATTCGATTTTCCGCTCATTATGCAGGATGTTCATGTCTGCCGACTTCAGTTGCCTGACTTGTTCGACCATGGCCGATGGAATCGCGTATGTCAATTCACCCGAACGCACCAGCAATATCTGGGTAACTGCCAGAGTGAGCGGCAGGCGTATGATGAACTGAGCGCCTTGCCCGCTCTTAGATTTGACATCAATGGTTCCGCCCAACGCAGTGATCTCGCTGCGCACCACATCCATGCCGACCCCGCGTCCGGCGATTTCCGTTATCTCGCTCGCGGTGGAAAGTCCCGGCATGAAGATCAGTTGTGCCAACTGATCTTCGCTGACATCATCTTCCGGCTGCAAAGTGCCATTGGCTATGGCTTTTTCACGCAGTTTCGCATAGTTCAAGCCCGCACCGTCATCGCTGAACTCGAATACAACCTCATTGCTTTCCTGGCGCACGCTCAGGCGAATCTCGCCGATCGGGAGCTTGCCGCTCTGCGCGCGCAACAGATCGTTTTCCAGGCCATGCACAATGGAATTGCGCAGCAAGTGTTCGAATGGCGCGACCATTTTCTCCAGCACACTGCGGTCCAGCTCCACGCTTGTACCCTGCAATTCCAGGTTGGCGCGCTTGTTCAGTTCCTTGCCGGTTTGCCGCACGATTCGATACAACCGGTCGGCAATGCTGTTGAACGACACCATGCGCACATTCATCAAGTTCTGTTGCAACTCGCGGCTAAGACGACCCTGAACCAGCAACACGGCAGAAGTTTCGTCCAGATTTTTAAGCAGCGTATGCTGTATGGTCTGCACATCGTGCACGCTTTCATTCATGAAACGCGTCAATTCCTGCAAACGCGTGAAACGGTCAAATTCGAGCGGATCGAACCCGGCGGCACTATCTTTCGCGAGCGAAATGCGCGCCTGCATCTGGCTTTCTGCCTGGATTTCCACTTCACGCAACTGGTGCCGCAATCGCATCACGCTGGCAGTCAGCTCCAGCAGACTATCCTTGAAGGAACGCAACTCTGCCTCCATGCGCGATCGTGCCACGCTGATTTCGCCTGCGTCATTCACCAGCTTGTCCACCACCTCGGAACGCACACGCAGCACGTTGCCGAGTACAGCACGTTCCTTGACATGATCTGCTGCGCGGCGATCACCGATGCGCTCGCCGCCCTGTTTGTCTGTTGCACGCCGCCCAGTTTCCGACTGTCTGATTTCTGCGGTTTCGATTGCAACTGCTTTGGTTGGCATGACTACGGGTTTACCGCCGCGCAATTCCTCCAGCAGGGCGTTGACCAGATCAAAATCACTTTCCAGCGCGTCCCAGAATCCGGCTTCTTCCCGCGCCTGAGGGGCTACCGAAACCAGGTCTTCCATTTCATGGGCGATCTCGCCGATGCGCATGGCACCTACCATCCGTGAACTCCCCTTCATGGTATGCAGCAGACGCTTTAAAGATTGCACTTGCTGCTCATCTTCCGGATGCTCGCGCCATGCGCGCAGACCCTCATCGATCTTCGGGCACAAGTCTTCGGCTTCTTCGAGAAAAACCGGGAGCAATTGCTCGTCGATATCATCGTGTACCTGGGTCTCTTCTATCTCGGCATGCACCTCGACCGGCTTGACGCTGGCTGTCGCCTCTGGCCGCAAAGCCGGCTCGGAAGTGCCGGTCGATACCGGAACTGTTATTCCGATGGCGCTTAGTTCGTCGCGAACCTGGGGCTTGTCCGCATCGATACGAGCATTAGCCGGCCTGAAAAGCTCTGCTTTGATCGATTGTAATTCTGTATCCGGTATGCTCAGCGGCTCTGCGACAGTCATACCGAGTTTGTCAATATCAGCATGCAGTTGATTGACAAGTTCGTTGTGACTTTGCGGCAGTTGCTGGTCGCAAATGCTTAACACCATTTCTCCCAGCACAGTGATGGCGTGTTCAAGCTTGTTCAGTTGGGCTTCACTTAGGGCGAAAGGTTGCTCCACCCGTGCCCGCAACCAGTTTTCCAGCGCATATGCCAAATCGACCACCATCTCGAATCCCATGGTGCGATTGAGGCCAACCAGCGTGTGGGCGGCACGCATGAAATCATATTGCACGACCGGTTGCAGCGCTGCGCTCAAAGCATCGAACTGCTCTTGCAGAATCGCCACGTTTTGCACCGCCTCAGAACTGGCAATATCAAACAGAGCTTTTGAAAGCGCTATCTCGCCTACCATTACTGCTTCTTCAGCAGATTCTTCTGCAGCATCGAATTTCGGTTCAGGTGCAGGCGTTTGCTCAATTTCAGGTTCGGCTTCGGCAACAGTTCCAAGAACGGGCTCGACTTCTGTTTCAGGTATAGCTTCGGGTTGATGTACAAGTTCAGATTCGAAATCGAGTTTGAAATCAAATTCCGGCGCGGGTGACGTAGATGGTGCCGGTTCGGATTCTGATGGCGGCGCAAAGTCAAAATTGAATTCCAGATCAGGAAGCGGCACTGCTTCAGCAGCAGGTTCAGGCTCAACTTCTGTTTTACTTGCGGCCGGGGGTTGTTCTGGTTCCGCTGCCGGCACAAACAAGGATTCGAATTCCAGATCCGGCAGCAGTACCGGTTCAGATGCAGGCTCAACAGGCTCAAGCTCAAGCGCAGTTGCAGGTTCAAGTGTGGGTGTGGTTGCAGGTATCGGCTCAGGCTCGACTTCGGCTTTCAATGCGACTGATGATACGGCCGGGGCAGCCGCTGAAGTTTCTGTAACGAGGCCGCTCTCGAACTGTTTTGCTGTGGCTATCAGTTCTTCAGCCGCGATAATCAACTCGCCCCGATTGCTGAGCACATCCACCCAACCGGCAAAGGCTTGCACAGCTGCGTTGATAAAATGCAGC
>JBARHM010000574.1:0-1680 GCA_049799235.1 Gallionella sp. | reverse complement strand
ATTGTCAGGCTCACAATCGATATCGACAAAGCTCTCCGCCGCTTTCTGCAATTCGTTCGACAGGCCTGCAGAACACATGATTTGCAAGTATTGGCCATCGGGTGAGAGCAATCGCACCACGCCCGCTGCGGCATGGGTCGTGCCGATGATGGTCTCAAGAAAGGTCTTCAGCAATGTCTTGAGTTCGCCCGCCCGTGGCGAGACCAACTCGTGCCTCAGGCATTCGGCAAAACGAGCATCATCGTTGCCGAAAGGCATGAACTCCGGATCACGTACCCAGGAAAATCCAGTGTGATCGGTATCGGATGCAGAAGTCGTTTTTGCTGGCTTCAAACTCACCACTCTTTGCGGGAAAAGGTTCGGAGGTTAAGCCGAATCCGTAGAAATATCAACAACCTAAATGCAAAAAGGGAAATCCTACGCCCATTTGGGTTATGTCCATCCCTGCCCAATGAGGCTATAGACACCTGCAGCACGAATTTAGTTTAATGCTCGGTTGGCAAAAGCCTTGCGCGACCGCACTGTTCCGGCAATTTATCGACGCAAAACCAATCTCAGGCAAGATAAAGACATGTCCTCACCGATACACGATCCATTCAAATCGCCCCTGCCCGACGCGGAGATCGAGGTCAAGACAACCACCTGCTACATGTGCGCTTGTCGCTGCGGCATCAGGGTCCATCTCCGCAATGGGCAGGTGCGCTACATCGATGGCAATCCGAACCATCCGCTCAACAACGGTGTGATCTGCGCCAAAGGTTCGTCCGGTATCATGAAGCAATACTCCCCTGCGCGCCTGACCAAGCCGTTGCGTCGCAAGACGGGAACCGAACGTGGTGCGGGTGAATTCGAGGAGATCAGTTGGGAAGAAACCTTCTCCATCCTAGCTGAGCGCTTGGGCAAGCTACGCGCTACCGATCCCAAGAAATTCGCACTGTTTACCGGACGGGATCAGATGCAGGCCCTGACCGGCCTTTTCGCTCGCCAGTTCGGCACCCCCAACTATGCAGCACACGGCGGTTTCTGCTCCGTGAACCTCGCTGCAGGCATGATCTACACCATCGGTGGATCTTTCTGGGAATTCGGCGGCCCCGACCTGGAGCGCTCCAAGCTGTTCATCATGATTGGCACCGCAGAAGACCATCACTCCAATCCGATGAAGATCGCCTTGTCGAAATTCAAGCGAGAGGGCGGGCGTTTCATTTCAATCAACCCGGTACGTACCGGTTATTCGGCCATCGCTGACGAATGGGTACCGATCCGCCCCGGTACCGACGGCGCGCTGATGCTGGCGCTGATCCACGAAATCATTGCGCTCGGTCTGTACGACCGTGAGTTTCTGGTGCGTTACACCAACTCCGGTCAACTGGTAAATCTTGACGATAAGCACGACGAGTTCGGCATGTTCGTGCGCACCGAAGTAGCGAAAGAAGAAGGTTGCTACGACCCGCAGAACAAGTTGTGGTGGGATCGCAATACCAACAAGGCGGTAATTACGCACAGCGATGGCGCAGACCCCTACCTGCTTGGCGAGTTCGCGCTGGCTGACGGCACTGTGGTCAAACCGGCGTTCCAGCTGCTTCAGGAATGTGTCCAGGATTACACGCCGGAATGGGCGGAACAGATTACCGGCATTTCGGCCGAGACCATCCGCCGCCTCGCGCACGAAATGGGTATCAC
>JBARHM010000573.1:0-1852 GCA_049799235.1 Gallionella sp. | reverse complement strand
TGCAAGCGAGTTACCGTATCGGCAAAACCGATTTGCGCGCCGTCCAGCAACAGCAATTGAACGTCTTTGCAGCGCGAGTGAGTTTGTTGCGCGTCGAGAGCGAGCAATTGAGCCAGCGCGTCAATCTCCATCTCGCGTTGGGCGGTAGTTTTGAGAACGCCAGTGTCCCCGCCCCGGCGGAGGAGACCGTGGCAACCAAACCATGACCGGACAATTGCCAGAGGATGCTTGACACCACTCCCTTTAATACCAGACAAAAAATGAAACTGACCCTATGAATCTTCTGCTCAAGGAAATCCGTCACAATCCGCTGCTCTGGCTGCTGGCCTTCGTGCCTGTGCTGTTTGTGGCCGAGAAGCTCAAGCCAGAAGCGCACACGCTGCTGTTCGTATTGTCCGTGCTGGCCATCGTACCCTTGGCTGCGCTGCTGAGCCACGCCACCGAATCCGTGGCGGCCAAGACGGGCGACGCGGTCGGCGGCCTGCTCAACGCCACGCTGGGGAACCTGACCGAACTGGTGATCGCGCTGACCGCCCTGGGCGCCGGGCAATACATGCTGGTGAAGGCGTCCATTGCCGGTGCGATCGTCACCAACGCGCTATTCATGCTGGGAGCGTCCTTTCTGCTCGGCGGACTCAAATACCACACGCAGGAATACAACCGGGTCAGCGCCCGCGTACAAGCGGGTATGCTGTTTCTGGCCACGGTCGCGCTGCTGATCCCTTCGGCGGTCTCGCAAGCCGACTCCGTGACAGCAGCGGCGTTCACCCAGAAGTTGAGCCTGGGGCTGGCGGTGCTGCTTATCGTGGCCTACGGACTGAGCATGCTGTTTTCGCTGAAGACGCATCGCGAATTGTTTGCCAGCGCGGAGCACGCCGAAGAAGGCGAAGCACCGTGGCCTATGGGTCTGGCCCTGGCCACGCTGGCCGGCGTCACGGTGCTGGTGGCGCTGGCGAGCGAAGTGTTCGTCGAGTCGGTGCAGAAGGCGGCGGAGGCGTTCGGAATGACCCCGGCTTTTGTGGGATTCATCGTCGTGGCGCTGGTCGGCGGCGCGGCGGAGATGGCCTCGGCGTTCTCCGGCGCGCGCAAGAACCGGCTGGACCTGAGCGTGGGTATCGCATTGGGCAGCGCATCGCAGATCGCACTGTTCGTTGCACCGGTGCTGGTGCTGCTCAGTTACGTGATCGGCCCGGCACCGATGGATCTGCAATTCTGGCCGGGCGCGGTGGTGATGATACTCATCGCCACGATAACCGCGTCGCTGGTGACCAACAGCGGGCGCTCGGCGTGGTTCGTCGGGGTGTTGATCTTGATGGTGTACCTGATCTTCGCGATGACGCTGTACCTGTTGCCGCCCCGGGTGCAGTGACAGAACCATTTATCCAAACTAAGGAGCCACAACCATGCTCGCCGATTCCAAGCCGGATGATGCCGATAAATCCTTCAGGCGCGTGCTGGACCCGATGTACCGCGTGAACGAAGTCCTGTTCGGGCTGATCATGGTGCTCACCTTCACTGGTTCGCTAAGTGTCGCCGATGCGGGGCGCGACGATGTTCGCACGATGCTCATCGGCGCGCTGGGTTGCAATCTGGCGTGGGGTGTGATCGACGGGTTGTTTTATCTGATGGGCAGCCTGGCCGAGAAGGGCCAGAACCTGATGACCTATAATGCCGTGCGCACGACTAGTGATCCGCAACTGGCGCAACGCCTGATCGCGGATAAATTGCCGCCGGTGGTCGCGTCCATCCTTGAACCGGCGGAACTCGAGGCGATGCGCCTGCGCTTGAAGCAATTGCCCGAGCCGCCCAAGCGCGCCAGCTTGAACAAGGAAGATTTGCTGGGCGCTGTCGG
>JBARHM010000572.1:0-4525 GCA_049799235.1 Gallionella sp. | reverse complement strand
CGTCATGGCCTGCAGGTGTTTTCGGATCATACCGTGCTCAGCGGCGGCACTAATTCGACACAACTGGACTTGAACAACAACAATGCAACCTTCTCGAATACTGCGACTGGCGCACCAATCACCGTGACGGGGGTTGCCAATGGTACTTCTGACTATGATGCAGTAAACTTTAGTCAACTCAAGGAAGCATTTGGCGGTGTCGCTTCCACTGTGGCGATGACGAATATCCCCGCACTGGATGAAAGCAAGGAATTGTCGATCGGTGTCGGCCTCGGTTACTTCAAGGGCACTACAGGTGTAGCGGTTGGCGGCAATTTCCGCGCAACGCCCAGAATGGTGTTCCGTGTAGGCTTGGGAACAGCAACTACCGGTAATACAACAGGTGGTGCGGGCGTAGCATACTCCTGGTAACGAAGCAGATGCATTTTGAAGACGGCACTTGAGTGCCGTCTTTTTTTGCACTTTTTCAGGAATCGGACAGCATGCCGCAACCTGGCTTCATCGGATACAAGCCGCATCCCTATGCTCAAAAAGAAAATCTCCAAGCACTTTCACCCATGATTCGCGCATGAAAATGAAACCGTCGTTATGGCCGCCAGCAAGTTCCAGGAACTGTTTGGGAGGATAGGCCGCGGCGAACAGCGCACGACCCTGTTCGAACGGGATGATTTCATCTTCCGGGCTGTGCGCGATCAGCACCGGCGCAGCAACAGACCGCAGGTATTCCCGTGTTTCGTAGCGGATACGCGCCAGCCACCGCACCGGAAGAAAGGGATAGATGTGCCGGGCAAGATCGGGCACCGAAGTAAAGCCGGAAGCGATCACCAATGCAGCAGGTTTCTGATGTGCGGCCATCCATGCGGCAACCGCTCCACCCAGCGATTCACCGAACAGGACGATGCGGCAGGAAGGAACATGACGTTGTTCAGTCAGATAGCGCCATGCGGCCTCGGCATCACGATAGGTGCCCTGTTCTGTCGGTGTGCCGCTGCTGTTACCGTATCCGCGATAATCAAAGATCAGCACATTGTAGCCCATGCGATGAAACATCAGCACTGAATCAAGCCGGTGGGAGATATTCCCTGCGTTGCCATGCAGGAACAGCACCGTGCCGCGCGGCTGCGCGGCGGGTATATACCAGCCATGCAAACTGATGCCGTCGGAGGTTTCCAGATGAAGGTCTTCATATGGCAAGCCCATACGATCAGGGGTGGCAATCAGCTCACGTCCGGTTCCCGGATAGAACACCAGATGCGACTGGAAAAAATATACCAGCAACACCAATCCGCCATAGACCGCAGCCAGGATAACCAGTGCATGCAGCATCATGCGCATACCGCCACCGCGCAATGCTTGTACATCAAGCGAATCCCCTCAGCGCAACAGCGGCCATACCGTAGATCATGGCCGCCAGCAGAATCACTGCCGCGAATCCCAGATGGATCGCAAGCAGTGTGGCGAGCACTGCGCCCACCACCGAGGCGAAACCGTTGATTGCCCACGCCCAGGGAATGGCCTCCTCAGACATCTTCGCCAGCCGTGTCATGCCTGTGGGATAAGGCACGCCCATACACACAGCCAACGGTGCGATCAGCGTCACCGAGATGATTATCTTTGCCGCATCGGAAAAATGGATCAGCGCTTGGAACATGTTTGGCATGATAGCTATATAGAGCAATGATATGGCGCCCAACACGCTCACCGCCAGCGTTACCTTGTCCGCCGCCTGCCAGCGCCCGTTTTGTCCATGTCCCGCCAGCCAACTTCCCGCTGCGGCGAACACCAGGAATGCGCACAACACGACCGCAACGGCGTACAGAGGATGGGACAGGAAAAGCACGAATTTCTGGATGAAGGCGATCTCCATGAACATGAATGCGAATCCGATGAGCAGAAAATACAGGGCCGCAGGGATGCCGGGCAAGGCGTTCCTGCAACGCGACAGGGCCAGCGGCGCCAGGATCAGCACTATGCTGGCCGCGATCGCCTGAACCAGCGTCGCCACCAGCAACGGATAGCTCCAGTCGAACAACGCCATGCCGCCCTGCTCGCGCAGCGCGAATATTTCCGCCGCAGCATTCCACTTGAAGAAGCGAAAAAAGTGCGGGCGGTCGTCGGTCGCCGGTTCTATATAGAATTTGTACTGGTCGATGAAGTCCTGCCGCTGCGGGCCCAGCAGCGCGACCGCCCCGTCGAAGAAGGCAGGTTGCGCCAGCAGGTTGTAACGGTTCGCCTCGTCAGCGCGCATCCCCGGGTAATAGGCAAGATCGAATGAACGCGCGCGGCAGAATTCCTTGATTGCGGTAATTTCAACTGGGGTAATAGCGCTGTTCTTCACCAGCAGCGTTACAGTCTTCCAGCCCCGTATCATCGCCAGATGCGCGGCAAGATCGGTCACGCCGCCGCGCTCCAGCGCGGATATCGCCGTCGCAAACAACTTCAGCGCATCGCGCGGCGGCAGAGTGAGCCAGCGTGTGACGGCCAGCATTCCGTCAGGTGAGAGGCGGCTCAAGTAGGTCTCCAGCGCCTCCACCGTGTACAGATAGTTTTCGCTCAGGCCATACAGCCCGGCCGACGCGGTTCCGAATGAATCCAGCAGCGCGACCTGGATCAGGTCATAGCGCTCACGGCTGGTATTGACGAAGCCGCGCGCCTCGGCCTGGTACGCGTGCACGCCGGGACGACTGTACAGATTGCCGGAATAGTCGCGAAATCGCTGGCTGACCATATCGATGATATTGCTGTCCAACTCGACAGCGTCGATTGCCGTGCTTCCCTGATATAGCGCCTGCAGCACATCGCTGCCGGCACCGGCACCCAGCACCAGCACGCGCGGCTCATGTTGCAGATGATAGGGCAGTGCCGAAGTGAGTTGGTCGAGATAGGCCAGCGGCGCGAGACTGCCATCGAATTTTGTCAGCGCCGAAGGACCGTCACCATCGACATACACGCCCAGCTGCGGAGGCGGCTCCATCGCAGCATTGAGGCTCATCCCCGGCGCATCACGCAACGGAACGCGGGTATTTTCCACCACGGTGACCTGCCCCAACGGACTGTTGCGTTCCTCAACCACCCGCGCCCCGACGATGTTCAGGGCCTGGCTCAGATCCTTGTACGGTGAGAGATGCACTTGCATGCCAGGCAGCATAGCCGCCAGCGCCGCCATGCCGAGAAACAATTCCATCAGCCACTTCGTCCGTATCCTCAGTTCGATGACAGCTATGGCGGCAGCCAGCATCGCCAATGCACTGAGGGCGCCCAGCACCCGGTGGGGCGGCACAAGGAACAGCACTACGATGACACCCAGGCTGCCTATTCCCGCGCCGAGGATGTCGCAGGCATAGATGCGTGATGACTGCTTGCCGAAGTGCGCAAAGACCAGGCCGATGCCAAAGCCCCCGCAGAAGAACGGCAACATCATCAGCAGATATACGGCGAACAGTTTGATCGGCTGGGTCTTGTCCCACAACAGTTCTAGAGGATCGAACGGAACCTGTTGCGCGAGCAGGAACGCAGCAGGCATCAGCACAGCCAATGCAGTTGCGGCCATCAGGTATATCATGCCGAAGCGAGGTGCGATTTTTTCCTTCAGCAGGGTCAGCGCCGTGCCGCTTGCGCCGTAGCCCAGCATCGCCGCACTGATGATCATGTAGGCGAAATGATGCCACAACACGATGCTGAACAATCGCGTCAACAGCACCTCGTAGGCCAGCACACAGACTGAGAGCAGGCCGATAGCGATGAACGGCGGGCGTTGCATGACTATTGCCCGCGGGTAAGCGGGACAAACGCCACCGGCAGAATCTGTCGGGTCGTCACCGAACCATCCTGGTGTTTTTCCACCAGCATCAGATACTGGGTCATGAATTGCGTGCCGAGCGGGATCACCATGCGGCCACCCGGTTTAAGTTGCCTGATCAGCGGAGGCGGAACATGGCTGGCAGCAGCCGTCACGATGATCGCGTCGAACGGTGCCGCTTCGGGCCAGCCATAATAGCCATCGCCAATTCTGGTTCTCACGTTGCGGTAACCGAGCGATTTCAGCCGGTCTTCCGCCTCCTTTCCCAGCGGGGCTATGATCTCGATGCTGTAAACCGAGCCGGCGATTTCCGCCAGCACCGCAGCCTGGTAACCGGAACCGGTGCCGATCTCAAGCACCCTGTCGCCTGTCTTGACCTTCATCAGTTCGGTCATCAGCGCCACGATGAAAGGCTGCGAGATCGTCTGACCGTAGCCGATCGGAAGGGGACGGTTGAGATAGGCCATTGCAGCCAGACCGGCAGGCACGAAACGATGGCGCTCCACTTTTTCCATCGCCGCGATGACATTCGGACTGAGCGCAGCTTTGCCGCTGTATGCGGATGTCGCGGCGGCATCGGACAACACCTCCTCCACCATTCTATGGCGCGCCGCGTCGAACTCCCCGCCCAGCGCCGAAATCGCGCAGCAGAAAATCAGAAATGCGCTCAAAGCGCAATGGCATTTCATGAAAAATCTACTTCCGCTGATAGCGCCCAAGCAGTTC
>JBARHM010000571.1:0-2440 GCA_049799235.1 Gallionella sp. | reverse complement strand
GCGCAAACCATATAGCGCCAATCGTAGGCCATCCGCCCAGCCCCCGAACTCATAGCCCAGATTGAATCCGACCATGGCCTGGTGATTGCTGTCGCCTGCTGTCTGAGGGTCCAATACGCCGCCTACTCCTGGTTCTACAGCAATACCGGGTCCGTTACCGGCGTAGGCATCGTAGGTGAACCTGCCGCCGCCTGCCCTGATCTTGCCGTTGGCCCACAGTCCTATCATATGCGCCGGCAGGATACCGCCCTTGTCCACGAAATCGAGGAAACGCGGCCGTAAAATCGCGGTCTGCATCTGGGCGCCGTGGTGATATGCGGTATTCCAATAGCCGTAAGGAGAGTGGAAACGCCCCGCCCACATCGTGGCAGCGTCGCTGAAGGTGTAACCGATTTGCGCCCGTTCCAGATCGGTTGCCAACGAACCCTCGGGGGTATTCTCGAAAATCAGTTCGATCAACGTTTTTACTTTGCCTTCGAATTGCGGGGTCAGATATATGTCGAGCGATCCCACGTTGAATCCGTTTGGAAGACCGGGTAGCGCGGGATTGGTTGAGTCCTTGGAGTTTATGGCGTAGCCCACATCGAGGAACCCGTGCAATGGCACTCCTTCAATGTCCGCTTGTGCCAGCATTGGGAAGGCCAGCAGCATGCCTGTAATCGCCGCACTCAACAAAGTCGGCAATCTACTTTGCGTGGCGTGGTTCTTGTTCGCTATTTTTGCAGTTACCATTTTCGGCCTCCGAAATTTATGGAATGTAATTACCGGATACATGCTGCACAACCACCCTGATACAGCCAAACAAACAACATGCCAGGACGATACAACCCGCAAACAAGCCCCGAACTCAAAATGGATTCTGACTTGAGGAAACATGCTCTTGGCGACCGGGTCCGCATAGATGCTAGAGCAAACAACCGGTTCGCGCAACCCATTATCCAAGTCTTTTCACATATAGAGGATGGACGGTTCACTGTAGATAATGAACGGGCTGTCAATGCTGGTCAAACTAACGATGCGGCAGCGAGTACAACGCGTCCTCGCAGTTCAGCGATGGCCGCAGCAACAGCGAGCAAATCCGGATAGCAAAAACTTCCCGGATAAAATTGTGCGGCCCGTCGCAGAAGGCTACAATGTCGGCATGTCCGATTTCAACCTAACCCACCATTTCCTGATTGCGATGCCCGCGATGCAGGAGGGGTTTTTCGCAGGCACTTTGACTTATGTGTGCGAGCACAATGAGAACGGAGCGCTGGGTATAGTCGTGAATCGCCCAATCAGTCTCACGCTGGGCGAACTGTTCGATCAGATCAACATTCCGCTGAATCAAACCAGGCTGGTGAAGATACCGGTGCATTTTGGCGGGCCGGTGCAGACCGAGCGCGGCTTCGTGTTGCATGACACGCCCGGAAACTGGGAATCCACGCTGCGCATCAACGATAAGCTGGCTTTGACCACTTCCAAGGATATACTCGAGGCGATGAGCGCAGGGCGGGGGCCGCGCAACATGATCGTCACGCTGGGTTATGCGGGTTGGGATCAGGGACAGCTGGAACATGAGATCACCGAGAATACCTGGCTGACCGTCCCGGCATCCGAACACATCCTGTTCGATCTGCCGGCCGAGGAGCGGCTCGCTGCAGCGATGGCGCTGCTCGGGGTGGATTATGCCTCGCTGGCAGAGGATGCGGGGCATGCCTGATGTCAGAGGACAGATGACAGAAGACAGAAGACAGAAAAAACCGCGTAGCGACAACACTCTGTCCTCTGTTAGCGCAGCGTCTGTACTCTGTCCTCTGGAAGGCACACTGCTCGCATTTGATTTCGGCACCAGACGTATCGGCATCGCCATAGGCAATACCATGCTGGGCCACGCCAATCCGCTGACCACGATAGACGATGAAAAGACCGAGGCGCGCTTTGCGGCGATCGCCGGCTTGCTGAACGAGTGGCAGCCTTGCGCCCTCGTGGTGGGCCTGCCGGGCAACGCCGACGGAACACCGCATGAACTTTCCGCGCTGTGCCGCCGCTTCGCCAACCGCCTCAAGGGGCGGTTTAATTTGCCCACGATACTGGTCGATGAACGGTATACTTCGCTCGCCGCGAGCGCGCAGTTGAACGAGGAGGGTATTCACGGCAGGAAGCAGAAAGCCCTGCTCGACCAATATGCCGCGCAGCAAATTTTACAAGCGTATTTTGATGAGCCCGCTGCGGGAATTATCATATGATCAATCCACAACTTAACAAACACGGCGAACTGCAACACCTGCTGACTACCGAAGGTTTGCCCGTGGGCATCGTGCGGGAGATACTCGACCGCGCAGCGACCTTCGTTGAAGTCCGCGACGGACTGGAGGTCAAATATGTTCCGCTGCTTCAGGGCAAATCGGTATTCAACATATTCTTCGAGAGCAGCACCCGTACCCGCACCACCTTCGAG
>JBARHM010000570.1:0-1638 GCA_049799235.1 Gallionella sp. | reverse complement strand
GGTTTGATGTCACGGTGAACCACGCCAAATTCATGTGCATAGCCGATACCGTCAAGAATCTGCCGAATTATCATTCCTACATCGGCTATTCCGTAATGGGTTTCCTGGTCAAGGAGTTGCTTCAACGTCTTGCCGTTAACGAACTCCATGACGATCTGAGCACCCTGATCATCTTCGATGTAGTCGTAGATCTGCACTATGCGGGGATGCACCAGACGCCCAACCGCCTGCGCTTCCTGGCGGAAGCGGCTAAGCGCACCGCCAAGTTCATTACCTTGATGTATCGATTTATTGATGGATTTTATCGCTACAGCGCGAGCAATCGACGGATCCCAGCCCTTGTAGACGACGCCCATGCCGCCCGTGCCCAGCACGCTTTGAATTTCGTATTTGCCGATGTTCTTTGGAGTCGCCATTGCCGGGTATTACCCTTCAAGTTCGGCTTCTTGAGAAGCCTTTAGTGGAAGCCACACTGTAAATTTGGCACCAGCTCCAACCCTGGAATCAACCTTGATATGACCGCCATGCTGCTGGACGATCTTGTAAGAGATCGAAAGACCAAGCCCTGTCCCCTTGCCGATCTCTTTAGTCGTAAAGAATGGATCAAATATCTTCTTCATCACTTCCGGGGGAATGCCACTGCCGTTGTCTGCCACATCGACTGCCACCCCTTCCCCCTCAACGCGCGTAGTCAAAATGATCTTTCCGCGCCCATCAGGCATAGCCTGCGCTGCGTTAGTGATCAGGTTAAGGAACACCTGGTTGACCTGCGAGGGCGAACAAGTGATCGCCGGAATATCACCAAACCGCTTATCGACAGTGACCGTTTTTAACAGATGCTTTGCCAGCAGCAAGGTGCTTTCCAGGCCTTCATTCAGGTTGAAACTGGTCACTTTGCTGCGGTCGATACGGCTGAAATTCTTCAGGTTGCCGACGATTTCCGCTACCTGTCCGGTGCCGTACAAGCCATCCTTGACCAAGCCGCTGAGTTCCTCAATGACATGCTGCTTGCGGAGTTGAGCGATTTGCGACGAGGATTGCGCGTATTCCCGGGACAGCTCATCGGGGTTGTCTCCTGCCTTAAGCAATGTGACTAATTTTTCACAATGATCCAGCGTGCTGCTGATACCGGGAAGCTGCTCCGATACGGCCCCCAGACTGTTCTTGACGTATGCCAGCGGTGTATTGATCTCATGGGCAACTCCGGCCACCATCTGGCCCAGAGACGACATTTTTTCAGACTGTATCAGTTGCGCCTCGGACTCCCTTAGGTGCTTCATGGCCTCTGACAATTCATGGGTACGCTCCACGACGCGATGCTCCAGCCTTTGATTCGCTGCCTTGATCTTGAATCCCATGTAAGCAAGCAAAATCAACAATGCCCCAGAATAGTAAATCAGGTAGATACGGTAGCGTTCCTTTTCTTCAAAAATAGATTCCAGTTCATTGTTGTAAGCCAACGCCATGCTGACCAGGCGCGGACCAGAAGTTAATACCCCCAACTGGTTGAATAATTCCTGTTCGACAGGACGATGGGCAAGCATGTTCTGCACCGCATTCACTATCTGGTCAGTATTAACGCGCCAATCGCCGGGGGCAGCGCGTAACTGGCCTACTGCCCCCTCCAGACTTGTGCGC
>JBARHM010000569.1:0-2873 GCA_049799235.1 Gallionella sp. | reverse complement strand
GGATGTGGCTGCCAGCGATACCTGTGTAGACCTCGCGGATCTTGCAATCCGCCATCAGTTCCGCCTCCTCCAGCGCGCGCTGGATCGAACCCACCGTTGCTTCGATATTGACCACCATGCCTTTTTTCATTCCGGATGATTCATGCATGCCCATGCCGATCACCTCCAGCATGCTGTCAGGCTTGATTTCGCCGACGATAACCACGATCTTTGACGTGCCTATGTCCAGTCCGACCACCAGATTTTTTGTTTCCCTGTTCCTGCTCATCTTAACTTTCTCCAGTTATCAGGCGACCGCACTAATGACTGATCTATTCATCATGCTGTGCGGCATGTTTCTTCCAGAACCGTGTCGCAGTTGTGACAACACATCTTCACGCTGCGCTCTGCTGTTTGTCTTCTGCTTTCCTACGGCGAATCCGTTGCGATAGCGCAAATCCACATATTCCACCGCACCACCAGTTCCCTTTCTGGCGCCCTCGATTTTCAGACTGTAGGGATACGCAGCCACGAATCTCGCCAAACGCTGCTGCACATCCTCGCGTCCCAACTCCAGCAACATGCCGTTGCTCAAGCGGATTTGCCAGGCATGTCGGGCTGACAGGACCAGCTGTGTTGCGAGCAAATCCAGTGCGTCAAGCTGCAGGCTGAACTCTGCATACTGGTACGTCACTTCGGCCGACGCACCTTCCGGACCGATGAAACTCGGCAGTACCTGCTTGCTGTCCGCGAAAAAAACCTCTCCCTGACGGTTCACCAATCCGTTACTGTTCCAGCGTGCCAGTACCTGATGTTCCTCCAACTGCACCGCCAGACGGTCCGGGAATTCTCGACGAATATTGACACTGCGCACCCATGGCAGCTGCTCCAAAGAGCGCCTCAATCGTTCTATGTCCACAGTAATGAGATTACCCTGCACCTCGGTGTGCAATACCCGCAGCACCTGTTCCGCATCGACATTTTGCGGGGCGATGTTCAGGCGCACGCTGCGTAACGGGAACACACCCGGCATATTCATCAGGTAATATCCTGCGCCAATCAACACCGCTATCACGCTACAAGTCAGCATCGTGTTGGCGATAATGCGCAACAAGACGTCGTTATCCCACATGAGCAAGCTCCAGTATGCGCAGCACCAGCTGCTCGAAACTCATCCCCGACTGGCGCGCAGCCATCGGGACCAGGCTGTGATCAGTCATTCCTGGCGAAGTGTTCGCCTCGAGCAGATAGAATTTGCCCGCCACATCCATGAGGAAATCGACACGGCCCCAACCCTGTCCTCCGATCAGCGCGAAGGATCGTTTTGCCAGCCGCTGCATCTCCGACTCTTGTGCAACGCTCAGTCCGCTCGGGCACAGATATCGCGTCTCGTTGCTCAGATATTTGGCTTCATAGTCATAAAACTCATTGGCCGGTTCGATCTTGATCACCGGCAGCGCCTGTTCGCCCAGGATGGCAACGGTATATTCTCCGCCTCCGATATAGCTTTCCGCGAGTACCAGCTTGTCATGTGTCAACGCCGCGCGAAATGCGCCCGGCAACTCCCCGAGCGTTTTCACCTTGCTGATCCCCACGCTTGATCCTTCGTTGGCCGGCTTCACGAACAGCGGCAAGCCCAACTGATGCGCGACAGCCTTCCAATCACTGTCCTGGTCGAGCAGCGTGTAATCCGGTACTGGCAACCCGCTCGCTTGCCACACCAGCTTTGTGCGCCACTTGTCCATACCGAGCGCGGAAGCCAGCACCCCGCTTCCGGTATAGGGGATACCCAACAATTCGAGCGCGCCCTGCACCGTTCCGTCTTCGCCGAATCGCCCATGCAGCGCGATGAATACGTGATCGAATCCATCATCGACAAGCGCCTGCAAATTCTGAACGGCAGGATCGAACGGATAGGCATCCACACCGCTGCGCTGCAAAGCCGCCAGTACCGCGGCACCGCTTTTCAGCGATACCTCTCGCTCGGCGGAACGTCCGCCCAGCAACACCGCGACCTTGCCGAAAGCAGCGGGATCGCGGTTTGTGGTTTTCGAATCGGACTTTTGTATAGCCATCTCTTTCAATCAGTGACCTGTTTCGGTTCGCCAATGATGCGCACTTCACACTGCAATCTCACACCGGTATGCTGCTCGACCATGGTTTGCACTTCGTTGATCAATTGCTCGATATCTGCCGCACTCGCATTGCCAACATTCACGATAAAATTGGCATGCTTTTCAGAAACCTGCGCATCGCCTATACGCTTGCCTTTCAATCCGCACTGTTCGATCAGACGTGCCGCATGGTCACCGGGCGGATTGCGAAACACCGAACCGGCATTCGGCAGACTCAACGGTTGACTGGCGATGCGCTTGCTCAACAACGCCTTGATCTCGTTACGCGCAGTTGCTCCTTGTCCACGTGCAAATGCAAGCCATGCGGCGGTAAACCATTCCTCGGAACCTTCACGCAACACAACATGGCGATAGCCGATTTCATAATCGGCTGCAATGCGAACGTGAACTTCGCCTTGCCGGTTCACAGTCATCACCCTCAGCACTTTTCCCCATGTCTCACTGCCGTAGCAACCTGCATTCATGGCCAGCATCCCGCCGATCGTTCCGGGAATTCCGGCAAAGAATTCCGCTCCGCTCAGATCGTGCGATGCTGCAAATCGTGCCAGCTTCGCCCCCGGTACACCGGCTTCGACATACACGCTGCCGTCGTATTCCAAGTGCAAATGGTTTAACGCGCCGTGCATCAACAGAACCGTTCCGCGCAGACCGCCATCGCGCACCAGCAGATTGCTGCCCAAACCTACCGCATACAGCGGCTCGTCAACCGGCATGCCGCGCAAAAACACCAGCAGATCGACCATATCCGCCGGTTGATAC
>JBARHM010000568.1:0-2580 GCA_049799235.1 Gallionella sp. | reverse complement strand
GCTGCGCTCAGTGGTGAAAAGGAGATCAGAAATCTGATCGGTCAATATTCGGTTGATTTCCTCCGGCATAGTGCGGTCAAAGCTGCGTAGGCCAGCCTCAACATGAATCACCGGGACTCCTTTTTTTGTCGCCACCAATGCGCAGGCAAGAGTGGAATTAACATCGCCGACCACGAGCACAGCGGAAGGCTGCATTTCGTCAATGGCAGGTTCGAAACGACGCATTACTTCGGCAGTTTGCGCAGCGTGGCTACCGGAACCCACCTCAAGATTGATATCGGGCTGTGGAATACCGAGAGCATCGAAATACTGGTGATTCATGGCAACGTCATAATGCTGACCGGTGTGAACCAGGTTTACAGCCAACTTTGTTTCAAGATCGCTCAGGGCGGCCATGATCGGGGCCATTTTCATGAAGTTCGGGCGTGCCCCCACGACACAGAGGATGCTGTGCTGAGATTTGGAAACTGGCAATGGGGTAGGCATTAGCGCTTTTCTTTTGGGAGGTTCTTGATACTGGACAAAGAGAGAATTTGCTTGAGCAAAGCCAGAATGGAGGAGACAGACCGCTCCATTTTGGAAAGTCTATTATCCATAATTTCGATGCTGGACTGTGAACTGTCCGGCAATTCACTGGAAAGTGCATCGGATTTAGCATCCGTGGCAGGAAGAACGAATTCCTGCTGAATGTCACTTATAACCTCATCGACCTCGGATTTTCCGAAGGAGTGAATTTCATAAATGTAAACCATCAGCATCAGGCGGTCGCATAGCGTATTGATTCTTCGCGGTATGCCACCTGCGAAATCGTGAATGGCGGCAAAGGCTTCATCGTTGAAAGTTGGGTTGTTGCGCCATCCAACTGTACGCAGTCGATGTTCGATATACGATCGGGTGTCATGAACGTCCATTGGTCCAAGGTGGTACGTGGCAATCACCCTTTGCTGCAATTGTTTCATATCTCCGCCAAGCAGCGTTTCCCTGAACTCCGGTTGGCCGAGAAGAAAAATTTGCAGCAAGGTTTTGTCAGCAGTTTGAAAATTTGAAAGCATCCTTAATTCCTCCACCGAGTGAAGCGTGAGGTTCTGCGCCTCGTCTACCACCAGAAGTGCACGTTTGTTTTGCCGGTTACACTCGCGTAGAAATTCTTCGATTCTGATCAGGAGAGCGGCTTTAGTTTCCCCCTCGTAGGGCAGTCCAAACGCGGCAACCACCATTCTCAACGTGTCATCAGCGTTGAGGTGGGTGTTGGCAATCTGCGCGGCCACGATGTTTTTCGATTGCAGGTTGCGCAATAGATTGCGCAGCAAAGTTGTCTTCCCCGCCCCGATTTCACCAGTGATGACGATGAATCCCTCCTCTTGGGATAAGCCGTATTCCAGGTAGGAGGCAGCGCGCTTGTGACCTTTGCTGCCAAAGAAAAAATTCGGGTCTGGGCTAAGTTGAAAAGGTTTGGCACTGAGGCCATAGAATTGTTCATACATGATGTTTGCTTACTCTAGAATTGTATTAAGAGGGAGGCAGTAATAGCATTTTCCAGATAGCCGCCGCCAGTTTGATCGGAGTGACTCTCGTTTCGCCGCAAATCAACCGAGCCATCGAGCTTGGGGCGTAATTGCCTTGTCATGCCAAGTTTCGTCAACCAGTATCTTTGCGTTATATTTGTGGAGATGGCGTGGGATATAGTATACGAAGTATTCGCATTGATGTTTGTGCGCGGAGTTAAGCGCCAGACCCACATGGCACTGGCACCGGTGTCTTCGGTATTATCATTCGATACCAGGTTGCTTGTTCCAAGAATGCTCTCGATTTTCAGGGATGTGAGCGATTCGCGTGATGAATCGTACGCACTTAGTATCAGTGTGCTCTTTGTGCCGTTTAACGCGACTGATGCCTGTAATCGTTTCTGCAGAAAGTATCCACTGGAGAAATAGTTGATGTTTTCTGCAAGTGAGGCCGGCAACCCGTTGTTGAGGATAAAGCTGTCAATAAATTGCTTTCGCAACACTGGATCGGGCATGCCGGGGGTCAAGAGCAGGTCCAGAAAATTGGCCGTGTCTATCGTTGCGGGTATCAGAAACTCGGAGCGATTGGTGGTGATATCATCGCTATAATTCATGCTCCAAACCGTGTTGCGGCTATGATGACTGGCTGCAAGCGAGTAGGTCTTGCCAAAAAACCTATACCCGGTACTGTATTCGATGCTGGTCCTTGCAGAAGGCGTCCAGGAAAACCCTCCTGTCCAGTGAGGCCCGCCAGAACCCTGACCTATCGAATAGCCATATTTTTCATATCCCTGAGTCCCGATCAAACTGAATTTTGGCGTAATCAGGAAGCGAAGATCGACGGAAGATAGTTCCGTTTTTGCGGTCGGATAGTTGCTGTAGTCGATTATTTGCTGGCTATAGTGCAGGCCCCAGCCCAGCCAGGTGAATGCTTGGCCACTGGTTAGGTCAAACAGGGCGCTGTCACCTTTACTATCCGATAACACGTTTTCACGCGTCCTGACTTCATCATGGGTATAGCGCAATTCGGATGACGCTATAGCATCGAAACTGTGACGCAAGTAGGGGCTGATAC
>JBARHM010000567.1:0-4720 GCA_049799235.1 Gallionella sp. | reverse complement strand
CTTCAAAGTAGAAGGCCTGACTGAATTGCAGGCGCGTGATTTGCTCATCAAGCGTTTGTCGAACTACATCAAGAAGCCGGAAGTGACACTCAGGGTCTTCGGATTTCGCAGCAAACGCATTTATGTGGACGGTGAAGTCAAGACACCCGGTATCGTCCAAATCGACGATATCCCGCTGTCCCTGCCGGAAGCGCTCAACCGTGCCGGTGGTGTAACCCCGCTGGGAGATCAAAGCCGCATCAAGATCACCCGAGGTGGAAAAAGTTACATGGTAGACATGACTCGCCTGATAACGGACGGCATCGACCCGTCGCGCATCATGTTAAGCAATGGCGACATTCTGCGGGTGAGTCCTCTCGATGAAAGCAAGGTGTTCGTCATCGGCGAGGTGGTCAAGCCGACCACCCTGACCCTGCGCCATGGCCGATTGAGCCTTAATGAAGCGATAGGCGAAGCAGGGGGCGTCAACCCGTCAACCGCCGATGCCAACCAGGTCTATGTGATACGCAACGCCAATGATGAACAGCCGATCATTTACCACCTCGATGCACACTCGCCGGTCATGTTCGCGCTGGCGGAAAGTTTCGAACTTAAAGCCAAAGACGTGGTATATGTTGATGCTGCTTCATTGGTGCGATTCAACCGCGTCATCAGTTTGATATTGCCGACCGCACAGACCATTACGATCATGAACCGCGGATTCCAATGATCCGGCGGGTCTTGGTCGTATGCATCGGGAATATTTGCCGCAGCCCGATGGCTGAAGGACTGATCAGGCAAGCGGTGCCGGGAGTGCAAGTCAGTTCGGCAGGATTGTCGGCATTGGTGGGACGCGGTGCCGACCCGATCGCAGTAGAGATCATGGCCGGGGCAGGTGTCGATATTTCCGCGCACCGGGCACGCATGTTGACCGATGCGATCGCGCGCGACGCAGACCTGATTTTGGTGATGGATGACCAGCAGAAGCTATATCTTGCAACGCAATATCCGTTTGCGCGCGGAAAAGTGTTCAAGCTCGGAGAAGCGATCAGGCAGGATATTCCTGATCCCTATCGGCAAAACGCGGAAATGTTCCGAGCGGCTTTTTCACTGATTGAAATTGGGGTGAACGATTGGGTGAAGCGCATTAACAGTATCGGCTAGCGACAAAGATACAACTCGATGATGAATTAAAACTTGAAAAGTAATCAGATTGCTATGGACGAAGACGAGATCAACCTTGGCGCACTGTTGGACAGCCTCTGGCTGGACAGGAAACTGGTGGGGCTGATCGCGGCCGCGATATTCGCATTGGGGACAGCCTACGCCTTTATGGCCAAGCCGATCTATGAAGCCAACCTGATCGTTCAGGTGGAAGACAGCCCCGGTTCCACCAAGAGTCTGCTGGGAGATGTGGGCGCCTTTTTCGATACCAAAACCGCCGCAACTGCGGAAATTGAATTATTGCGTTCACGCATGGTGGTGGCAAATGCGGTCGATAGCCTCAGCTTGTATGTCGACGCGCGTCCCAAATATTTCCCGTTCGTCGGGCGCTGGTGGGCGAGCAAAAGCAAACTACTTTCCAACCCGGGTATCCTGGGATTCGGCGGCTATGCATGGGGCAACGAAGCGATAGAAGTGCCGGTGTTTAATGTGCCGCAGGAGATGCAAAGAGGAAAATTCATCCTGATGGCGCGCGGCAATGGTGAATACGAGCTGCATCAATCGTCTTATGACATCGAGCTGAAGGGCGAAGTGGGGCAAACCGTCGTGCAGGAGACGCCGGCAGGAAAAGTGGAAATACTGGTGGCGAAACTGGAAGCAAATCCAGGCACGCAGTTTTTGGTGCGTCGAAATTCAAGAATAAAATCCATCGAGGACTTGCAGGAAGATTTGCGGATCGCCGAAAAGGGCAAGTTGTCCGGGGTGATCGAAGTCAAGCTGGAAGGGGGCGACCCGCTATTGACCGCGAAAATATTGAATGCGGTCGGCCATGAGTACATCCGGCAGAACGTCGACCGAAAATCAGCAGAAGCGGAAAAAACCATCGTGTTTTTGGATTCTCACCTGCCCGAGATCAAGCGCAATGTCGAGGAAGCCGAAACCCGATACAACAAACTGCGTGACACGCGCGGAACCATCGATATCGGCGAGGAAGCCAAGAACGCATTGCAACAGGCCGTCGCAATAGAGGTGAAACTGCTCGAGGTCAAACGCGCGCGCGAGGAGTTGCTGTCGAAATTCACCGCCCAGCATCCCAGTGTCGTGAATGCGGACAAGCAACTGAGCATCCTGAATTCACAAAAGGCCGCTATCCAGGAACAGATCAAGAGGCTGCCCGGTGTCGAACAAGACGTCATCTCCAGCATGCGGGATGTCAAAGTGGGCACCGAGCTGTATACCTCGCTGTTGAATACCGCCCAGCAATTGCGCCTGGCCAAAGCCAGCAAGATCGGCACATCCCGCCTGATCGATGAGGCGGCCGTACCGGAACAACCGGTCAAGCCGAAACGCCTGCTGGTCATTCTGTTATCCGCATTGCTCGGCTTGTTCATCGGCGTGATGGCCTCATTCATCCGCAAGTCGATGCGCGGCGCGATCGACAGCCCTAGAATGATCGAGGACGCGACCGGCCTGCAGGTATACGCGACCATATTGGAAAGCAAGCATCAAGAAGCGCTTTCCTTGAAAATTCAAGCCAAAGAGGCAGGTCAATTCATCCTGGCGGAAACACAACCTGACGATCTCTCAATCGAGAGTTTGCGCAGTTTCCGCGTAGCCCTGCAATTTGCCATGCTGGACGCGGCGAACAATCGCGTGATGATCACCGGCCCGACACCGGGAGTCGGTAAATCTTTCATAGCCGCGAACATGGCCGTCATCCTTGCACAGGCGGGCAAGCGCGTGTTGCTGGTCGACATGGATCTACACAAAGGGCATCTGAACCAGTATCTTGGCGTGGGGCGTGCTGCAGGGTTGAGCGAGATACTCGCCGGCGAAATCACGCTGGAACAGGCAACGCACAAAAATATATTGAAAAACCTGAGCTTCATCAGCAATGGAACACCCGTCAACAACCCGGGTTCACTATTCCTCAATGAGCGTCTGCCGCAGTTTCTGGATCAGTGCAGCCGGCAATATGACATCGTCATCGTTGATGCATCCCCCGCGTTGCTTATCTCCGATGTTGCGGTGATCGGCCCGAACATGGGCACAACCTTCATGGTGGTGCGTGACGGTGATTCTACCCTGACTGATCTGACCACAGCAGTCAAACGGCTTGGCCACGCGCGAGTCGAAGTGAAGGGTGTGTTGTTCAACGGCCAGTTGCTGCGTCTTACCAACCGTTATGGTTACGGTTACGGCTATAAATATGGCAGCGACAAGACGGGCGCGAAACGGGATAACTGATCGTGAAAGCAAAATAAATTCAACAGGTAGTTGACAACTAAAAGCATACCAGCGCCTCGACCATACAAAGCCGTCACGCTATTGGGATGCCAGCCCACTCACCGCATAGGTGAAGGTCTGAAGGTGGCGATGGGGTGGTACGTTCGGCATCTCAACAATTTCAGCAATTCAGTGAAGTAAAAACTCTTGCGAATATTATCCCTGTCAATGTCAAATCAAAATTCAACAAACTTACCTATGATGAAAACCTTTAATCATTGACCGAAGTTAGCTATAGCGCACGCAACTTCAATATGGAATCGCTAAATACGAACTAAATTTATGTCTAATTTTAAAAAAAACATACTTTCTGTATATGGCGTAAATATAGTTAATGGAGTTTTAGGAATCATATTTGTTCCTCTGGGCCTTAAATTTCTAGGTACGGAGGGATATGGTCTATTCTCGATTTACGCTGTGCTGGTTTCTTTCGTGGTTCTAGCTGACTTAGGTGTTGGGCGAAACCTTCTGCGATTGCTGGCATCGGAACACGATCAGTTCACCCAGTGCGGCCATTTGCAAAATGCTTTCGGTATATATCTCGTCGTGGCTTTGATTTTGGTTTTATTTCTGCCAGCTTTTCTCGTAATTATTCCTGTATATTTATTCCCGGTTGCGCCAAAAAATATCGAGGATTTGCGTTGGATAATTTTCTTCTCAGTATTTGAATACCTCATAGCGATACCTGTCGTGATGCGTCAGAGTTTATGTGTCGCCAATGAAAGATTTGATCGATATTCTGCATTTGTCTTCGTGTCCGGGATGACAAGGTATACCTTAATGTTTGTTGGTATATTGGTATTTTCCTCACCCGTAATAGTTGTTGGTCTTGTAGTCAGCAGAAGATTTGTAGATTTCTTTACCGCCAAATGGTTGTTGGGGGAGTTGCCTGAAGGGGCGTGGCGTCCGAATTTTATTTATCATGAATTTAGATCCATTCTTGGCCACGCAACTGGAATGTCAATAGGTCAGGCTTTGCAGTCAACAGTAATTGGCATGGGTTCACTATTAATCAATAAATTTTATGGGTTGGAAGGATTGGGGAAATATCGAGCCGCTTTTGACCTAAGCAGTAAGATTTGGTTTTTTTCTAATGGGTTGGGCCTGATCATTTTCCCGAAATTCGTAAAAAATATTTCGGTGCGAGGGAAGAAAGAACTGTTTTCTTTCAAGATTTATCGGCTTTTGAATGTCTCATGGGCGGGGTTCAATCTGATAAGCATAGTGGGTACTTTAGCGGCATTATTCCTGTTCAAAGTTATGAATACACTAGATCCAATAATTGTAGAGT
>JBARHM010000566.1:0-2813 GCA_049799235.1 Gallionella sp. | reverse complement strand
GCCCACGGTGGTCGTACTCGGCATTGATGGCGCGATAAGCCCCGGGTCTGCAGATTATGTGGTGCGCGGCCTGAAGTCGGCCGCAAAGGGCCAAGCCCAACTGGTGGTGCTGAAGATGGACACACCGGGCGGCCTGGACACGGCGATGCGCCAGGTCATCAAGCAGATCATCGCCTCGCCGGTACCCGTTGCCGCTTTCGTCGCACCCGAAGGTGCGCGCGCCGCTAGTGCCGGTACCTATATTCTCTATGCAAGCCACATCGCGGCGATGGCTCCGGCCACCAATCTGGGCGCAGCCACGCCGGTCAATATCGGCATCGGCGGTATCGGCAGCCAGCCGGAGCAGGACAAACAACCCAAGCAGGAAGGCGGCAAGGACAAAGGCAAGGACAAGAGCACGCCTGGCGGCGAGATGCCCGCAGCCGGTTCAGCGATGCAGCACAAACAGGTCAATGATGCTGCGGCGTATATCCGCAGCCTGGCACAGATGCGCGGCCGCAATATCGAATGGGCGGAGCAGGCGGTGCGCGAGGCGGTGAGCCTGTCCGCTGACGAGGCGCTGAAGCTCAAGGTCGTCGAAGTGATCGCGCGCGATGTGCCCGAGCTGCTAAACAAACTCGACGGGCGCAAGGTGAATGTGCTGGGTGTGGAGCGCACGCTGGAATTGAAAGATGTGCGCATCGAGACCATGGAGCCGGATTGGCGCAGCCGGTTGCTGTCCGTGATCGCCGACCCGAGCATCGCCTACCTGCTGTTGCTGGGCGGCATGTTCGGCCTGTTCTTCGAATTTTCCAACCCGGGTTTCGTATTGCCGGGCGTGGTCGGCGCGATCTCGCTGTTGCTCGCGCTGTATGCGCTGCAGATGTTGCCGGTCAATTATGCCGGACTTGCCCTGATCATCCTGGGTATCGCTTTCATGATTGCCGAGGTGTTCCTGCCCAGCTTCGGGGTGGTGGGCATCGGCGGTGTGGTCGCCTTCATGATCGGTTCGGTGATGCTGATCGATACCGGCATTCCGGGATTTGGTATTCCGTGGTTGGTGATCGTGCCGGTCGGCATCACCAGCGCCTTGTTCATCTTCTTCGTGGGCGGTATGGCACTCAAGGCGCGCAAGCGGCCGGTGGTGAGCGGCAGCGAGGAATTGGTCGGCAGCCTCGGAGAAGTGCTGGAAGACTTCGATGGCAAGGATGGATGGGCGCGGGTGCATGGCGAAACCTGGCGCATCAGAAGCAGGCAACCGTTGGTCCGGGGACAAAAGATCAGGGTGGTGCGCATGGACGGGCTGATCTTTGATGTGGAGCCGGAATGAGCGATACATGAAAGTTTCCGCGCCCATTTGCTATAACAACCAAGGAGAGCGACATGATCTTTAATTTCAATTTCAGTTTTGGATTTGTTATCCTCGCGCTCGTGTTGCTGGTGTTCTCCAGCTTTCGCATCCTGCGCGAGTACGATCGCGGCGTGGTGTTCATGCTCGGGCGGTTCTGGAAAGTTAAAGGCCCCGGCCTGGTGCTGATCATTCCCGGCATCCAGCAGATGGTCAGGGTGGGTTTGCGCACGGTGGTGATGGATGTGCCGAGCCAGGACGTGATCTCGCGCGACAACGTATCGGTGAAGGTGAACGCGGTGGTGTATTTTCGCGTGGTCGATCCGCAGAAGGCGATCATCCAGGTGGAGGACTTCCTTAACGCAACCAGCCAGTTGGCGCAGACCACGTTGCGTTCGGTGCTGGGCAAACATGAACTGGACGATATGCTCGCCGAACGGGAGCGGCTCAATATCGACATCCAGAAAACGCTTGATGCGCAGACAGATGCCTGGGGGATCAAAGTCTCCAATGTGGAGATCAAACATGTGGATATCGACGAGACCATGGTGCGGGCCATCGCCCGTCAAGCTGAGGCCGAGCGGGAACGGCGGGCCAAAGTGATCCATGCCGAGGGCGAATTGCAGGCTTCGGAAAAACTGCTGCAGGCAGCCCAGGTTCTGGCACAGGAACCGCAGGCGATCCAGCTGCGTTACCTGGAAACGCTGACCGTGATCGGCGCGGACAAAAACACGACCATCGTGTTTCCGATGCCTATCGACCTGATGCGGCTGTTTGCTGAAAAGACCCTCGGCGGCCCGGCTAAGGTGGAGAGCAAATAAGAACCGCGGTTGCCCGATCCTGAATGATCCGCATTTGATTGTTTGAAGATGCGGTGGTGGCGAATTCTGGGTGTGCCCCGCTACAATGGCCGCATGTATTCACCCACCTTGAAGATCATCGAAGACCTTGCGGATATTCCCGCTTCCGAATGGGACGCGCTGGCCGGAAATGATCCGTTTGTATCCCATGCCTACTTGTACGCGCTGCAGCAAAGCGGCTGCGCCACGGCGCAGTTCGGCTGGGAGGCGCAGTTTCTCACCTTGTGGCAGGACAGTCGATTGCTGGGCGCGATGCCGCTTTATCTGAAGATGAACTCGTATGGCGAGCACGTGTTCGATTGGGCATGGGCCGATGCTTATCATCGCCACGGGTTGCACTATTACCCCAAGCTGGTGTGCACGGTGCCATTCACGCCGGTGACCGGGCCGCGGCTGCTGGCAGCGCCGGGTGAAGCTGGCGATGAGGTGCGCGCACTGCTGCTCAGGACTGCACGGCTATTCGCCAGGGATGCGGGGATGTCTTCGCTGCACTGCCTGTTCCTGAATGATTCAGATACGCGCGAGGCGCTGACGCAGGGCATGATGTTGCGCCAGGATGTGCAGTTCCATTGGCAAAATCGGGGCTATAAGGATTTTGACGCATTCCTTGCCGCACTGAGCCGCGA
>JBARHM010000565.1:0-3008 GCA_049799235.1 Gallionella sp. | reverse complement strand
ACGGTCATGGCACCCGAGGTACCGGTCAATCCTGAAGGCTTGTTGTCGTCGAGGCCGACCCATACCACCGCCACACGGTCGCCGGTGTATCCGGCAAACCAGCTGTCGCGCAGGTCATCCGTGGTTCCGGTCTTGCCCGCCACATTCATTTCGGCAGGCAGCCAATTGGACAAAGGCTGAGCGGTACCCTCGCGCACCACGCCCTGCAAGGCCGCAGTCAGCAGATAGACCGGCGCCGGCGGCGCGACGGGTTCGACGTTCAGCGGATAACGCTGCAGCGGTTTGCCATCTGCCGTGACAATCGCGCGGATGCCACGCAAGGGCGTGCGGAAACCGCCATCGGCAAAGGTCTGGTAGAGCTGCGCCACTTCGACCGGCGATAACCCAAAGGCACCGAGCAGCGACGAAGCGAAAGGCGGGGGGCGCTGTTCGATGCCGTATTTGGGAAGTTTGTCGAGGATATTGTCGACACCGAGTGCTATGCCGAGACGCGCGGTCGAGACGTTATAGGAATTGGCCAGTGCAGTGCGTAACTGTACCTGCCCGTGGAACTGGTGATCGTAGTTCTGTGGTTTCCAGTCAGTGGTGCCCGGCTGGCTCCATACCAGCGGACTGTCATCCAGCGGTGTGATCAGCGTATAGCGCTGCGGATCTTCAAGGGCAGTCAGATAGACGATGGGCTTTACCAGCGAACCTACCGGGCGCTGTGCATCGATGGCGCGATTGTATCCGGCGTAACGCGCATCGCGACCGCCCACCATCGCCTGTATCTCGCCGGTCTGCGTGCTGCTTACCACCACGGCTCCCTCCAGCGTATTGGCGGCAAACTTGCGCGACTTTTCGATCCCCGCGAGGCGCGACGCCAAAGCCTTCTCAGCCTGGTGCTGGACGAACGGATCGAGGGTGGTGAAGATGCGCAAACCCTCGCTGCGGAGATCCTCTTCACGATAGTCGCGCTCCAACTGGCGGTGCACGAACTGCAGGAAAGCCGGATACGGCGAAGTGCCGGCGGGTGCACGTTGCACCACACCCAGCGGTTTCTGACGGGCCGCAACGAATTGCGCCTGCGTGATGACGTTCTGGCTCACCATTACCTGCAACACCACGTTGCGCCGCTTGAGCGCCAGTTCCGGATGCTTGCGCGGGTCATATACCGTCGGTCCTTTGACCATGCCTACCAGGGTGGCGATCTGCTGCGGTTCCAGCCGGCCGAGCGGACGATCGAAATAGAAATAGCTGGCAAGGCCAAAGCCATGGATGGCGCGGCTGGCATCCTGCCCGAGAAAGATCTCATTGAGATAGGTTTCGAGGATCTCATCCTTGCTGTAATGCATCTCGAGCAGCAGCGCCATCAGCGCCTCGGTGCCCTTGCGTGTCAGCGTGCGTTCCGAAGTCAGGAAAAAATTCTTGACGAGCTGCTGGGTGAGCGTGCTGCCGCCTTCGATACGTTGTCCGGTGACGGTCTTGTACAGAGCGCGAGCGATACCGCGCGGATCGATGCCCCAGTGTGTATAGAATTTCCGGTCTTCGGTCGCGATAAGCGCGTCGATCAGCGGCTTGGGAACCTGGTCGATCCTCACCAACTCCCGGTCCTCGTTATGGCCGGGATAGATGCCGCCGATAACGGGCGGCTCCATGCGCAACAAAGGCAGATCGACATCATTGCTGCCGCGCAACTGCAGCAACGACACCTTGCCGTCGGCGAATTCGATGCGCAGATGCTGCGCAGGCTGCGGGCCCTCCCCGAACACAAAGTCACGGGTCGTGAACTCGATGCCGCTCAATGTATTTTTGTAGGTCGCCGCCTCATCCGGCTGCGGGTTCTCGTGATACCCGATGGACTTGAACTCCTCGATTAATTGCTCGCGTGTCAGCTTGAGCCCCGGATACACCTCCAGCGCACGGCCATAGACACGCGCAGGCAAAGCGAACTTGCGGCCCTCGAAAGCTTCGCGGATGGTAACATCAAGATAGAAAATGTACCCGGACAGCCCCAGCAAAAGCAGCAGCGCGACCAAGCGCACCGTCCTGCTGGGCAACTTGAAGTTGAAGCGGAATTTAATCCGCAGCGGGGAGGGCAACTTCATTAATGATTATCTGCAAAGAACATGGTTGTGCATATCGTAGCCTATGGCAAGCAAACTGCCAGAATTTATCTCTTTCATTTCCATGTGGGCATGCACCTGATAGATGTTTAACCGGCTTTGTTTGGGTAGACAAAGTTGGTCGTTATTTCTTTCATTTTAATTGGGCGCACTTCAATTCTTGCGGTAGTTCCATATTCAAACTCAGGGTTGTCTTTGGCAATTTCGATTGCTTCGCTCATATCTTTAGCGATGATATGGTAATACCCAACCTGAACTTCTTCGGTTTCATTGAAGGGAATTTCTTTCCATTTACCTTTCGAACCAGAAACAATCACGCCCTGCCTTACCAGGGGCTGTGCGGCATTGAGCTTGCCATCCTTCTTTAATTTGCCAATATAGCTTTCACAACTCTTGAGAAACTGCTGATGACGTTCGGGCGACCATCCGGCCTGATGATCGATTTTGTTTCGGATAAGCAACATAAATTCATTCATGATGTTTCTCCAGAAATTAATGAGCGACTAAAAATTACTGGTCAACAAAGGTATCGGCTCCCAAAGCGATATATTGTCGCGAATTTCTAAAGCTGTAATTGGAAAACGTGGTGAATTTCCTCTATTGTTATAATTATCCTGGCTCCGACAACGAGCCTGAACATCATGGCTATCTTAAACCAGAAACGTAATCCATCTTCCATAGTTTCGGCATGACTAAAATTATAACCGCCAGTGACTGGCGCCCGCTTGTCGACGAATAGCGATCGAAATTATTTTCGAAAAATGTGCTACATTTTCGGCAGGAATGAAATCGGTACTCAAGTACCATGTTAAAAAAGAAGAGGTATTGACAAATCATGAAGAGAATCCCGGCAAAATCTCCCCGTGCAGCGCAGGCTTACACGCTGGTGACTGATCTGCAGCA
>JBARHM010000564.1:0-1798 GCA_049799235.1 Gallionella sp. | reverse complement strand
ATTCATCTGTGGCTCGCCGGAAACCGTGGCGCAGCAAATCAAATCAATCGCCAACCAAGCCGGCGGCGATACTTTTCTCGGAGAGTTTACGTTCGGCGAGCTGACGCAGAAGCAAGCGCTCAATTCGCTGCGCTTATTCACCGAGCAGGTTATGCCGGAGCTGAGAAAGTTTGAAGTCGACGCGCTGAACTGCCCTAGCAGCCCGTGGTGAAAGTCGAGAATAAACTGGGCAATACTTAGAGCAAGGAATCGACACCAAGGAAACAACAGGCTAGGGTTTATTACATGGCGATGGGAACACGAAAACACGAAAAGCAGAGAGTAATGTGGGTGGCGGTGAGCGAGCTGCCGAAGTCTGTGAGCCATCCGTTCTACGAGAAACTCAATGGTTTGTTGGCGGAGCATGGGTTCGACGAGTTCGTGGAGGAGCAGTGTCAGGGATTCTATGCGAAGAAGATGGGGCGGCCGAGTTTGGCACCGGGGCAGTATTTTCGTTTCCTGTTGCTGGGCTACTTCGAATGCCTGGACTCGGAGCGTTCGATGGCGTGGCGAGCGGCCGACTCGTCGGGAGTGCGGGCGTTTCTCGGGCTGGGGCTGACCGAGTGTGCGCCGGATCATTCGACGATATCGCGGACGCGGCGATTGATCGATTTGGAGACCCATCGGACGGTCTTCACGTGGGTTCTTCAGTGTCTGGGGATTGCGGGTCTGATCAAGGGGAAAACGCTGGGGGTTGATGCGACCACGCTCGAAGCGAACGCGGCCATGCGCAGCATCGTGCGGCGCGACACCGGGGAGACGTATAACGAGTTTTTGACCAAGCTGGCGAAGGCCTCTGGCATAGAGACCCCGACGCGAGAGGATCTGGCGAAGTTGGATCGCAAGCGTAAGAAGAAAGCGTCGAACAAAGATTGGGAGCATCCGTATGATCCGGATGCACGGATAGCCAAGATGAAAGACGGGCGCACGCATTTAGCGCACAAAGCCGAGCATGCCGTGGATCTGGAGACCGGTGCCATCGTAGCGGTCACGTTACAAGAAGCCGATCAGGGAGACACCACGACGATCCAGGCGACGCTGCCAGAAGCCATTGAGGAGTTAGAGGCAGTGGTTGCGATCATCGAAGAGAAGGCCAAGACGGGGGACGAACTGGTCACCGACAAGGGCTATCACAGTCGGCAGATCGTGCTCGATGTCCAGAATCTGGGACTACGCACCTACATCAGTGAACCGGATCGCGGAGTGCAACATTGGATTGATCAGGACGCGGAGCGTGACGCGGTGTATGCCAATCGGCGGCGCATTCGAGGCGAGCGTGGGCAGAAGTTGATGCGGCTGCGAGGCGAGTTATTGGAGCGCCCCAATGCTCACCTCTACGAGACCGGCGGCATGCGCCGGACTCATCTGCGCGGGCACGAAAATATTCTCAAACGGCTGCTCGTGCACGTAGCGGCGTGCAACCTCGGCCTGTGGATGCGCACGTTGACCGGTGTTGGAACGCCACGCGGCCTACAGGGCCGTTTGGGCGCTGTCGTCGCTTTTTGTTTTACTCTGTGGGTGCTACTACGCGACCAAGTCACTGCTCACCGGCGCCGAGGGCTCGATCTGAGAATATTTACGATCTCTCGTCACCGCTTCGCACTGATTCCTCGCGTTCTGTGAAAATCGGACTTCTACCACGGGCTGTTAGGGACAACCGATAAGGCGACGATTGTTGCGCGTAAGCTCTTGCTCCAATCCGTAGAAACCATACATCAAGGCGGTAACCCGCCGGGTGTGGCAGCGAGCTACTATAAGC
>JBARHM010000563.1:0-2198 GCA_049799235.1 Gallionella sp. | reverse complement strand
GGTGAAGGCGGTGGATGGTGTGTCGCTGGAAATACCGCAGGGACGCACACTGGCGCTGGTCGGGGAATCGGGTTGCGGCAAGACCACGCTGGGCAAGGCGTTGCTGCAATTGATACCGACCACCGCGGGCAGCGTGCGGTTTGATGGGAGTGAATTGATGGGCATCAGCGCGCGCGCATTGCGCGCGCAGCGCGCCACGATGCAGATGGTATTTCAGGACCCCTATGCCTCATTGAATCCGAAGATGCGTGTCGCGGAGATCCTCGAGGAGGGGATGAGTGCATTGAATATCGGAAGAGACAGTGCGGCTCGCCAGGCGCACATCGACACTTTGCTCGACCAGGTCGGACTGGCGCGCACCAGCAAGTGGCGCTACCCGCATGAATTCTCCGGAGGGCAGCGACAGCGCATCGCGATCGCGCGCGCACTCGCGGTGTCACCGCAATTGTTGATCTGCGACGAGCCGACCAGTGCGCTGGATGTGTCGGTGCAGGCGCAGATTTTGAACCTCCTCAAATCTTTGCAGCAGGAATTGAATTTGAGCTATTTGTTCATCACCCACAACCTTGCGGTGGTGGAGTATCTGGCGCATGAAGTGTGCGTGATGTATCTGGGTCGCATCGTCGAGCGCGGCACTGCAGAAGAAGTGTTGCGTGCTCCGAAACATCCTTACACACAAGCACTGTTGTCCGCTGTACCGCGCATAGACGGATCAGGCCGGCAACGTATCAGGCTGGAAGGCGATATGCCTTCGGCGGCTAATCCGCCGCAGGGATGTCATTTTGCTCCACGCTGCTCACACGCTATGGAGCGATGCCGTAATGCATATCCGCCTGTGATTTCACTTTCGGATACCCATCGAGTCAATTGCTATTTGTTTGACGAAAGTCCGGGTTGACGACAGGGTATTTTAGGTTTAAAAAGGTAACAGGTACTCCGGTATTGTATTGACGGAGATTTGGGTGGTAGCTGATCACAATAACTATTTCTAAGGAGTGAATCATGGGCACCAAAATGGCAGGAGCAGATAGAGAAGTCAGCAAGGAAAAGCTTATCCAGGATTTTCGAATGGTCGTGACTGACGCCGAGGAGCTGTTGCGTGCGACAGCAGGTCAAGCAAGCGAAAAAGTGTCTGCCGTACGTGGTCGCATACAGGAAAATCTGGAGGTTGCGAAAGAACGACTTAATGCCGCGGAGGATGCAGTAGTTGCCAGGACCAAGGAGGCCGCATTGGCGACAGATGAGTATGTGCATGAGAATCCATGGACGGCAGTGGGTGTCGGCGCGGCGGTCGGCGTGATCGTGGGCATGCTGATTGGACGCGGCCGATAGAGCATGCCTGAGGAAAGTTCAGGTTTGATGGAATCAGTCAAGCGACTTGTTTCGACACTGATTTCAATCGTTTCGACACGGTTGGAATTGCTGGCGAATGAGCTGCAAGAGGAGAGGTTGCGTCTAATACAGATGCTGCTTTATTCTTTGTTCGCGCTGTTTTGTTTTGGCATGGGTGTGATGTTGCTCACGGTATTCATCGTCGTGCTGTTCTGGGATGAACACCGTATCGCCGTGGTGGGGGGGTTGTGTGTCCTGTTCCTCGTGCTCGGTACGTTGATGGCGACTATGCTGCGCAACAGGGCAAGGTCACATCCAAAATTGTTTTCCGCCAGTCTTGCCGAATTGGCCAAGGACAGAGAACAATTGGAGCCAAGGGAATAACTGGGGCCATGAAACAAAGAATGGCTGAGGTGAGGCGATATCGCAGCGAGTTGCTGACAAGGATCGCCGCGCAGCGCGAGCAGATGACCGAGATTGGATCAGAGTGGAAGGTGCCGCTGGCACTGGCCGACCAGGGTGTGGAAGCTGTGCGTTACTTGCGCCGGCACCATCCCATGCTTGTCGCCGGGGTTGTGGTTGTTTTGTTGGTGATTCGTCGACGTGGCATGGCAGGCTTGGTGGGAGGGTTAATGGGAGCCTGGAAAGGATACCGCTACATCACTTCCTTGTCGGCAAAATTGTTGTCGCGAGGTTAATTCAAAAGAGTAAACCCCCGGCTATGCCGGGGGACTCACGAGGGTTTGACCTATGCGGCAGTCGCACAAAGCAAAGTCAAAGTTTCTCGACAGTATTTCCTCCCCCTTGCAGGGGGAGGGGTAGGGTGGGGGTAGAAATTTAAGTATGGATGCAGTCAGCAGTTTGTA
>JBARHM010000562.1:0-7236 GCA_049799235.1 Gallionella sp. | reverse complement strand
GGGTGAACAAGGGCGACAAGGTGCGGTTGTTTGCCACCAATATCGACAAGGCAGCCGGCATCACCAAGAATCCTGACGTGACGATGGGTTTGACGATTTATGGCCCCTATGGTCAGAGATCCAATATGGATCTGCCGCGCGGAGTAACCGCAGTGCACGAGTTTACGGCGGATATTGCAGGCGAATTTGAAATCTTCTGTACTCACTTCTGTGGACCTCTGCATCTGGAAATGAGAGCCGCGTTCTTTGTTGACGATCCCAAGAAGGGGCCTTCCAACCTTGCTGTGGGTGAATATGCTGAAGCACAAAAACTGCCAGGCTTGTTGGAAGAGGGTCAACTCACAATCGCGGAACGTGTGAAGGGTCTGTAATTTACTCTTTACGCGCAGATTCGGATGAATAACCAGCCATCCCCTTGCGGGGGTGGTTTAGAGAGGGAGAAGTCGAACATGAAGAATTCCAAATTGAAAGTAGGCCTAATCGCAATAACAAGTTTAGGCATGATGTGGGGGAGTGCAGCTATTGCTGCAGAGAAGCGCTGCACCGCCGGTGGACAAAAGGTAGAGTGCCCTACTGTAACTGAAGCGGAAGCGAAGGCTGCATCGGACGCGTTTTTGAAAGAAGGCGATGACATGGAGAAAGGTCAGGGTGGCAGTACCTATGGCATCGCGCCGTTTGATTATCTGACGGGTGTAGGCAAGCGCTCCAACTCCGACACCAAGACTTACAAAACGGATAGTGGCTATGGCGCAAATGTTGGTAAGGGCCTCAAAACGGAGTTGTGGGATCGGGTGAAAGCGCCCAAGTCGGATGGCGTGACGGATAAAAGTGTGTACGATCAATGGACGAACAACTGGTCTCCTACATTTGGTGCAACGCTGGTAGCAGGTGCCGATCCAAATCATGGGAAAACTTATTATTACTCCTACTGTATTGCCTGCCATGGCTGGTTGATGCACGGTGATGGACCCAGTGCCTCTGAACTGAACCCGCGGCCAAGAACGTTGACCCGTGGCGAGTACATGCAAAAGAAGACCAATCTTGAACTATTTACAGTAATCAAGGGCGGTGGTGAGGCTGTATCGCTGTCTTCGTCCATGCCCAATTGGGGTAACGTTCTGCAGGATCAGGATATTTGGGACATTATCGCTTTTATTCGGGCAATGCAGGATGTACCGCCACCTAAGAGCGTAGCGGAATATCTTAACCCCAAATCGACTTTCAAGCCGATCAAGGGCGATGTAGATGCACTCACTGCGCTTTCGAATAAAGATTTCAAAGAGGCGCAGGAGCTGATTGAGTCGGATATGACAGGGCGTGCACCTGGTTCTGATCTGGTCGGTGGCGGGTTTGTTGAAGGCGGCAACAGGCATAAGCCGACCGATGTAGCAGTGAAGGTTAAATAATAAAAGTTTGCCATGATCAAAGTTCACCTGAATGTTGAGGTGCGCAGGCAGGCTTGAAATATTAAACTTATGATAATTGATGTTTTGAGCGAGGTATGTCCAACGGATGAAAGACCTAAGGATATACCTCTCTTTTTTTGAGGGGGGCTAAAATAATTCACCCTTTTTTAAAATCATCGGCACCTGAATTTTCCGAACAGTAAGCAGATATGCGCATCAATGCTCTCAAAGCTTAAAGCAAACAGAGGTAAATCACATGACACCCCAAGTTTCTTTGGCCGTTGCTGAAGAGTTTTCTCCATCGCTTGACTTCAGTTTGCATCAACGAATTCTGGTCGCGCTGGATTCCTCCGACCATGCCAATGCCGCCATGCGGAGCGCTGCGGAATTAGCGGGATTGGTCGAAGGCTCCGCGATCACCGGCTCCCATGTTTATGCTGCCAAACTGCATGATATGCGTTTCCGTCAGATGGAAGGTGGCTTGCCTGAACAGTTCAAGCAAGAACAGGAGTTGGAACGCCAACGGGATGTGCACGATGACCTGATTACCCGTGGTTTATCGATCATTACCGATTCATATCTTGATCAGGCGGCAACCGAATGTGACCAGCTCGGTATCAACTTCCAGCGTTGCTCCCTGGAGGGTAAAAATTACCGGGCGCTCACACGGGAAACAAATTCCGGTGCTCATGATCTGCTCGTTATGGGAGCATTGGGACTCGGTGCTATACACGGAAGCCGGTTGGGCACCGTATGCAGGCGGGTGGCACGGCGTTCAGCTATCGATACGCTGGTCATCAAGGAGCCCGGCCGCTCTATCAAAGAGGGTCCAATTGTCGTCGCGGTAGATGGCTCAGCCAAGGCCTATGGGGGGTTGCTGACTGCCTTGGCTTTAGCCAAACACTGGCAGGTACCCGTCAAGGTTATAGCGGCATTTGATCCCTATTATCATTATGTTGCATTTAATCGCATTGCCGGCGTGCTGTCCGAAGAAGCGGGCAAGGTGTTCAAATTCAAGGATCAGGAAAAATTACACGAGGAGATCATTGATTCAGGCTTGGCCAAGATATATGACGGGCATTTGGCTGTTGCCCGATCCATTGCCATGGATTTTGGCATCGAGATAGAAACAGAACTTCTTGATGGCAAACCTCACGATGCCATTGAAAAGTATGTCAGGAACGTCAGGCCGTCGCTGCTGATCGTCGGTAAATTGGGTATTCATGCCGATGGCGAGCTTGATATCGGCGGCAATAGCGAGAATTTACTTCATAACGTGGATTGTTCGATTTTGCTCAGCATGCGTGAACATCAACCAGAAATAGATGTCGTGTCCGAGGTAACCACATCCTGGACTCATGAAGCCGAAACCAAGATGGAGCGGGTGCCATCCTTTGTTCGCAACATGGCGCGCATGGCCATCTTGCGTTATGCGCAGGAGCATGGACATACCGTCATTACCCAGAGGATAGTGGAAGAAGCGACGGCCCAGCTCATGCCGAGCCATGCGGAACAGGCCATGGGAGAAATCGTTGCTGCCTACGATGCCGGAGAGCTGAAGCGTAAACCTGGGGCAGAAGATGTCATGCGCTGGTCCGAAGAGGCAGTTGCGCTGTTACTTACCATCAAAGACCTGTCAGTGCGCGGAAATCTCAGCATGCGTGCCGAGAAAAAAGCACGCCAGGAAAAGAGCGATGCGGTGGAAGCAAAACACATTAAACCTTTTCTTGACACTGAAACGCCAGGGTTAACGATAGTTAATACTGAGCTTGCTGCTCAGCCCTCAGCAACCAGCCCTTCAGTGCCTCACTGGCAAGCCGCTGCGCTGGCTCGCCTGATGCGCGTACCCGAAGGTTTCATGCGCGACAGCTGCAAGAAAAGCATAGAGGATTTTGCCCAGCAAAATGGGTATCATGAAATAACATTGGAAGTGGCGGAAAGCGGTCTCAAGCTGGCTCGCGGTGAAATGGAAAAAACCATGAAGGAGCAGGGTATGCCGGTTCCAAAGTCGGCGCCGGGTGTTTGCCCCTTTGGCTTCAGCAACAAGGCAAGTGTTGTTGAAAATAACGCATTGCCTTGGGCAAGCGAAGCAGACAACATCGTGCAAGGATTGCCAGAGGGTATGAGTCGCGACATGACGCGCAAGGCAATAGTCTCAATAGCCGCCAAAAATGGCTTGAGTGAAATCACTGCAGATTTTGTAAGGCAGGTGCTGGATACTTTCAAATCCGGGTCAAGCAGTGTCAGTGAAACCATGCCCTGGGATGAAGATGCCCGTGATGGTCTCAGCCGCGCGCCGGATATGGTACGTGGCATGCTGATAAAGGAAGTGGAGAACTGGGCGCAGCACAATAATCGCTCCCATATTGATCTCGCCACCGTGAGCACTGTCAAGCAAGAATGGCAGTCCAAGGGGTATTTCCACATGAATCCTCAGGACCCCCGCAGCAACCCAAGCCCGTAATAAAACGATAATGAATGCGCCTTACACAGGCAATGCCGATGCAAACGATTTATTTCTGCTTGCCATCAACCTGACAAAGCGTTGCAACCTCGCCTGCGCCCATTGCTACATGGATGCAGAAACCCTGAAGTGTGGCGGTGAAAATGAGCTCACCGCGGAAGAAGTTCGTGGCCTGCTGGATGATATCGCAGGCCGCAGTACTGAAACGATGGTCGTGCTCACCGGTGGTGAGCCACTCATGCGCGGTGACCTTGAAGAACTGGTGGCCCATGGCACCAAATGTGGCCTTTCCATGGTAGTGGGGACAAACGGCGTAGCACTCACAGATAAACGCGTGCAAACACTAAAGGCCGCCGGTGTAATGGGCGCCGGTATCAGTGTTGATTCCCTTGACCCCGAAAAGCATGATGCCTTTCGTGGGCTTCCCGGCGCATGGGAGAAAACCCTGAATGGCATCGAGGCCTGCAAGCGCCACGATTTATCTTTTCAAATACATTTTTCAGTAACCGAATCCAATGCCGACGAAATCTCGTCCATGATTGATTTTGCCCGTGCCTCAGGGGCTCGGGTGTTAAACGTGTTTTTTCTGGTTTGCACTGGTCGCGGCGAATCTATGTCGGACATCAGCCCTATCACCTATGAACGGGTGCTTAACCAATTGGTGGCTGCCCAAGAACAAAGTCAGGACCTGCTCATTCGCGCCCGCTGCGCACCTCATTACAAGCGTATCGCTTATCAAAGCAATCCCGCTTCAACGCTCACTCGTGCTGCAGGTTACGAAGGCGGCGGTTGCCTGGCAGGTATCCATTATTGCCGCATTACACCAGAAGGCGGTGTGACGGCCTGCCCTTATATCCCCGAGGAGGAAGGCAGTATCCGCGACACAAATTTCTGGGACATCTGGAATCAGTCGCCCACTTTTCAATCGTTGCGCAATCCCAAGCTGCAGGGAAAGTGCGGTAGCTGCGAATTCCAGAAACTGTGCGGTGGTTGCCGTGCGCGCCCTCTCGCCATGGGCGGCAGTCTGATGGATACAGATCCCTGGTGCATCCATGTGCCGGACGGGTCTTCTGTCATAGAGCCATTAATAGAGCAGCCGAAGAAACTCGTTTGGAGTATGGAGGCGGAGAAACGCCTGTCACGAGTTCCCTCCTTCCTGCGCAAAATGGTCAAGAATCGTGCAGAAAGTTATGTGTACGAATTGGGTATGCAGGTGGTGACGGAAGAACACCTTGCTACCTTGTCCGCAAAGCGTTTCGGAAGCGGCGGACCTCCCAGACCGGATACACAGCCCAACGGAGCGAAGGAAAATACCCAGCAAATCGCACAAGCGGCAGGGCAAGTTTCCGGTGACGCACTGCCTTGGAGTGAACAGGCCCGGGAACGCCTGGCATCCATGCCCGCCTTTTTGCAGGAAGGTGTACGCGCGGTGGCCGAAGATGTCGCACGTTCTGAAGGTAGGCTGGAAGTCAATATCAAACTTTTGGACAGACTGGAATCAGAAAGCCAGCCCGGCCGTCGCTTTTCATGGACTGATGAATCAGACCAATTGCTCACGGAGTTTCTTGCTGACAAAGCACCACAGGTTCGCATGTTCGTTGCACCCGCACTCGAAAGTGCCACGGAACACTTTACCAAGAAACGGCGCGCAGCAACTGTGGAAAGGACAGATGTCGAAAAAGCCATCGCCCAGTTGACCGGTGGAGTGGAATGGGATGAGGATGCTTTGGCGCGCGTGTTGTCTGCGCCCGACTTTAATCGGGCCGGTATCAAGAAGGCTGCCGAATTCAATGCCCGTAAAGAGGGCCTCAAGCGGATTACTTCCAGCGATCTGACGCGTTTCCGTAATAGCGCCATGATGCGTGCAGTGCAGCGCATGAAGGGCTTCGGGATGCAGGAGTTGAGCTTTGATGCTTATGAGATCGCGCGCGATCGCGTGCCACGCCTCAAAGACAATCCCGAAGCCGATAAACGTTTTGACACGATCCGGCATTTCGTTGCGGCGAGAGAAAATCCCGGCGATTTGCTGGGACAGGATTTGCTCGAGAAAATGAAGGCGCAACTCAGGGCAAACAAGCAGAATTCGATTGACCCAACAAAAGAAAAGCCAACTGTATAGCAATGGACAAAATTGACGTGCTCATTATTGGCGGTGGCGTCTCAGGGCTTGCCTCTGCCTGGTGGTTGGCGCGTAGCGGCCTCTCCGTCGAAGTATGGGAAGCAAGTAAGCGGCCGGGCGGCAAGATCATGAGTACCCGGCAGGACGGCTATCTCACCGAACGTGCTGCGTCCATGGTGTTGAATTTCCGCCCCGAGGTTGCAGAATTGGTTCGCAAGGCGGGGCTGGAATCTGCAAAAACAGCCCGTTTGCCTACCGCCGAGGCGCGTCGTTACCTGTTAAACCGAGGCCGTTTGCAGGCGCTTCCGATGCGCTTGGGGGCAATGTTGGCTTCACCCCTATGGAGTCTGCGAGGTAAATTACGCCTGTTTGCTGAACCATTCATATTTTCCAGTGGACGGGCCGACGAGTCAGTTAGCGAATTTATTACCCGTCGGCTTGGTCATGAAATGTTGGAAAAGGCCATGGAGCCATTTATAGCCGGCACCCTGGCTGCGGATGCTTATCAGACCTGCGCCGCTGCCGTCCTGCCACGTCTTACAGCATTGGAGCAGCGCTATGGCAGCATCTGTGCCGGAGTTCTGGTTAACCGTGTATTGCGCCGGCGCACAGCCTGCAGCAACGATGCCTTTTCCTTCGAAGGCGGTATGGGCACACTGGTGGATACCCTGGCCATTACTCCCGGAATAAATCTGCGCACTGGACATTCCGCAGTAGAACTGGCTCGCGACCAGGACGGATGGCAAACCACGGCTGCAACACCGCATGGACAGCGCACTGTGTCCGCACGCCATGTGATCGTTGCAGTGCCTGCCCCTGTGGCGGCTTCCCTGATTAAGTTATTGGACAACGAATTGGCGGAGCTGCTGCGTGGAATCCGTTATGCCAGCGTGACTGTTGTGCATGCAGGGATAGCTCGTGACGCTGTGGGGCATCCACTGGATGGCACTGGATTTCTGGCACCGAGGGGGGAAAGTGCAATCCTGACGGGAAATTTGTGGATGAGTTCCTTGTTCTCTGGTCGGGCACCTCCGGGGAAAGTCCTGCTAAGTTCATATCTTGGCGGTGCACGCGCACCCCAAGTGGCGGACTGGGACGATGAGCGCCTGGTGGACGAGTCGTTCAGAACCTTGAGTCCGCTAATAGATTTAAAATCCGATCCGGAGATTGTGCGTATAGATCGACATCGGGAGGCGCTGCCCTTGTACCACGGGGCCTACCAAGCGAGAATGCAAGCAATCACGAAT
>JBARHM010000561.1:0-2478 GCA_049799235.1 Gallionella sp. | reverse complement strand
GTGCCAACCTGATCAACGATCTCCTGCACGCTGATTTCCTGATCGCCCAGCACACATAGAATCTTCAGGCGCAATGGATGTGCGATTGCCTTGATGGCCTGAGCGGCCTGTTGAATGTCTTCATCCCTGTCTATCAGCTTGTTTGCCATATCTGTGTCACCTATATCCCGAGTCGTTTTGCACTGATAGAACTACCAGCCGTTTGACCAACCCACATAAGTCTCCGGGCAAGTCATTGGATGCAGGCGGGACAATTCGGCTAAAATGTAGATTCGTCAAATTACCATACTCTTATATATAACATCAATGAATGTCACCCCAGTTTTACTGATTATCCTGGATGGTTTTGGCTACAGCGAGGATGCCGATCACAACGCTATTCTGGCCGCACGGAAACCCAATTGGGACAGACTTTGGAATGATTATCCCCATGCTCTGATCAATGCTTCTGAAAAATTCGTGGGCTTGCCGTCGCTTCAAATGGGCAATTCTGAAGTCGGCCACCTCAATATAGGTGCCGGACGTGTGGTGTATCAAGATCTGAGTCGCGTCGATGTGGAAATCGAGGATGGCAGTTTCTTCACGAACCCGGCATTGACCAAGGCGGTTACGTTGGCAAAACAAAAAGACGGCGCGCTGCATATCATGGGGTTACTTTCTCCGGGAGGCGTGCACAGCCACGAAAGTCATATCGTCGCCATGCTGGAAATGGCTGCGCGCAACGGCCTGAAGAAAGTCTATCTGCACGCATTCCTGGACGGACGCGATACTCCACCTAAAAGCGCGGCACAATCGTTAAAGATGCTGCAGGTTAAATGTTCCGCATTGGGAGTGGGACGTATTGTCAGCATCATCGGGCGTTATTATGCGATGGACAGAGACAACCGCTGGGAGCGTGTCCAACCGGCTTACGAATTACTCACCCAAGGTCGCGCAGAATTTACCGCTACAGACGCATCAATCGGGCTGGAGCAAGCTTACGCACGCGGCGAGTCGGATGAGTTCGTCAAACCTACCGCCATCGTCCCAAGCGGCACAGTGGCAGTTGCGATGCAGGATGGCGACGCAGTTGTGTTCATGAACTTTCGAGCCGACCGTGCACGTGAAATCACTCACGCAATTACAGACACGGCATTCAGCGGGTTCAAGCGCGTTTTTGTTCCGAAGTTGTCCTGCTTCGTGACGCTCAGCCGCTATGGGGACGATTTTGATTTACCCTGCGCTTATGCCCCGGAACCCATACACAACGGATTCGGGGAATATATTTCCAACCTCGGCTTGAAGCAATTACGCATTGCCGAAACAGAGAAGTACGCCCATGTGACTTATTTTTTCAACGGCGGCAGGGAGCAGCCCTATCCTGGTGAGGACCGCATTCTGGTGCCTTCGCCCAAGGTCGCGACTTACGATCTTAAGCCCGAAATGAGCGCATTTGAAGTAACAGACAAACTCGAAGATGCGATCCTGAGCCGTAATTATCACGCGATCATCTGCAATTACGCCAACGGTGACATGGTCGGCCACAGCGGTAACATGGCAGCAGCTACTAAGGCCATCGAAGCGCTGGATGTGTGCATCGGCCTCGTTGTCAAAGCGATGAGATCCACCGGTGGTGAAGTCATCATCACCGCAGACCACGGTAACGCCGAACAAATGATCGATCATGTCACGCACCAGGCGCATACCGCACATACCCTGAACCCGGTACCTTTTTTGTATATCGGGCGCAAAGCCAAACTGACCACCAATGGCGCGTTGCGTGATCTTGCACCCAGCATGCTGGCCATAATGGGCCTGCCACAACCTGCGGAAATGACAGGACACAGTCTGATCCGGCTTGCAGGGATTTGAAAACTGTTACGAGTGATGACAGTACAAGGCACGCAGGGACAAAAAAGCTCAGTAGCTCATCGACGCCCTGTTAGCGTAATCTTGTTCACGCGCTTGTTATCATTGTTATTGTGCAACCTGATTCTGGTCGGCATGGCTCAAGCCGGTCAACAGGAAGAACTGGATAATTTGCGCAAACGCATCTCGGCGATGCAGCGCGAAATGGACAAAACCAGCGAATCAAAATCCGAGGTAGCCGACGCGCTGCGCGAATCCGAACGGGCGATAAGCAACAGCAACCGCAAACTCTCGATACTCGCCGCAAAACAACGTGCAGCGGATCACAAACTCGGCAATCTGCAAGGACAACAGCAAAAATTAAATGCTGACATTGCAGGACAGCAGGCTCTGCTAGGTAAACTGCTGTATCAGCAATATCTCGGCGGCAAACAGGAATACCTCAAGCTATTACTGAACAATCAGGATCCCAATCAGGTCTCCCGCGACTTGCATTATTACCAGTATATCGCCCGCAAACGTGCAACCTGGCTTGCTTCCTTGCGTGGCGATCTGGCCGAACTGGAGGCGGTCGGCATCGCAGCGCGCGAGCAACGCGCCGAACTCACATCTTTACGCTCGGAACAGGGG
>JBARHM010000560.1:0-1952 GCA_049799235.1 Gallionella sp. | reverse complement strand
GCGCACCATGGTGCGCAGAGCGCACCCTACTATTGATTTGTTCAAGAGCAGCCATCGCATTGTCCTGCATATCCCCCTCGATGCTGCGCCGTTCGCGATTGAGCGCGTCGAGTTTTGCGGCGATTTGCTGCGCGCTTCCGGGGTCGTCGGTAAGCAGGCAGTTGATGCCCAGGCTCATGTCGTCCAACCTGCCCGCAGCATTCAGGCGCGGCCCGACGGTAAAGCCCAGGTCCTGACTGGAAGCGCGCGCAGGATTCTTTTTTGCCACTTGCAGCAGCGCGTTGATACCCGCACAGGCACGTCCGGCGCGGATGCGTTGCAGGCCCTGCTGCACCAGGATGCGATTGTTCTGATCCAGCTTCACCACATCGGCGACCGTGCCCAATGCGACCAGATCGAGCAGATTGCCGAGGTTCGGTTCTTTTCTCCCGTCCCTCTCCCGACGCTGCGCGCCACCCTCTCCTGCAGGCGGGAGAGGGAAAGGGGCGAACTCCGCTCTCTCGTTTACGGGAGAGGGGACGGGGGAGAGGGTAGCTGTTTCGGCAAACATCCCGCGTGATCGCAACTCGGAGCGCAACGCCAGCAGAACATAGAACATCACTCCAACGCCGGCCAGGTTCTTGCTGGGAAATCCGCAGCCGGGTTGATTGGGATTGACGATGCAGGCCGCAGCCGGCAGCGTGTCGCCGGGCAAATGATGGTCGGTGATCAATACCAGCATGCCGAGCCGGTTCGCTTCGGCCACGCCTTCGACGCTGGCGATGCCGTTGTCCACGGTGATCAGAATGTCCGGTTTGGAAAGAGCGGCCAGTTGCACGATCTCGGGGGTCAAACCATAACCGTATTCAAAGCGGTTCGGCACGATGAAGTCGATGTGCGCACCGAAGGCGCGCAGGCCGCGCACTGCCACTGCGCAGGCGGTTGCCCCATCGGCATCGTAGTCGGCGATGACCATGAGCTTTTTCCGGGCGGCGATAGCATCGGCCAGCAAGAGTGCCATTTGGCCGGCATTTTTCAAGTTATCGAACGGCAGCAATCCGGCAAAGGTGGTGTCCAGTTGTTTGCTATCGGTGATGCCGCGTGCCGCGAAAATCTTCGCCAGGGCCGGCGAATATCCGCTATCAAGCAAGTGCTGCAAGGCTGCTGCGGGAAAACTGCGCGGGGTGATTTCTGTCATGTAGTTACGCATCGGTGACTCAAGTGGCTTGAGTTTAGCAAATCACGCTAGGTCTTCGCCTCGTTTTTTTTCGGCAGGTGGGCTAAAATCGCGCACTTTTTCAATTTCAGGCAAAAACATCGTGGCATTGATTGTTCAGAAGTATGGCGGCACATCGGTAGGCAGTCCGGAACGCATCAAGAACGTGGCGCGGCGTGTCGCGAAATTCAAGGCCAAGGGGCATAAGGTAGTGGTGGTGGTCTCCGCGATGAGCGGCGAGACCAATCGTCTGATCGCACTTGCCCATGAAATCCAGAAACACCCTGATCCGCGCGAGCTGGATGTGATCCTCTCTACCGGAGAGCAAGTCACCATCGGCCTGCTGGCAATGGCGCTCAAGGACCTGGGGCTGAAAGCCAGGAGCTATACCGGCGCCCAAGTCAAGATTCTCACCGATAGCGCCTTTACCAAGGCGCGTATCGTCAGCATCGACGAGCAAAGCATCCGCAATGATCTGAGCAACGACTGCGTGGTGGTGGTGGCGGGCTTTCAGGGAGTCGACGCAAAGGGCAACATCACCACCTTGGGGCGCGGCGGCTCCGATACCACGGGTGTGGCTGTCGCTGCCGCGTTGCGCGCCGACGAATGCCAGATCTACACCGATGTGGACGGCGTTTATACCACCGATCCGCGCCTGGTGCCCGAGGCACGCCGCCTGAAGACCATCACCTTCGAGGAGATGCTGGAGATGGCCAGCCTGGGCTCCAAGGTACTGCAGATTCGTTCGGTGGAGTTT
>JBARHM010000559.1:0-1683 GCA_049799235.1 Gallionella sp. | reverse complement strand
AGGCCATATTGCCCGGCGTTTTGCGCTGTTCTGGCGCGAGGTAATTGATCCCGCCGCTTATCGGTTTGCCTGATGGCCCGGTTTGTTCTTGTCTCATGTTTTTTCCTCATCGTCATGCCATAGCGCTGCCATCAAATCGCCGCACCCCTTGCAGCGCGGTTATACCCGACCTCAATATGACGTCACTCAGACAGGTGCCATAGCCTTGGTATGGAATTGCTTGCTGTTACTGGCTTCTACCATCGTGCAAAAACGAAACATATTGACCGGATAAACATTCGTGGCCTTCAGCCCGGTTTCGTCGATGAACCGGTCCAGAGAAAAATCCGGGTGAAAGCCGAGTTGCCTCGACAACGGGGCCAGCACGCTTTCGAAAGCCCCGAGCACCGGATTCCGGCTATGAAAATGATTGACAAATACAATCCGGCCATCGGGCTTGCACACCCTGCGCATCTCATCGACAAGCCGCCCGGGATCCGGAACGACAGATGCGACATACATGGCAACCACATTGTCGAAACTGCTGTCTTCAAACTCCATATTTTCCGCATCCATGACCGACAACTGCACGATGTTATTCAACTGGTCGCGTACCTTTCTGGCCTGCGCCTGCGCCAGCATATCCCGTGAAATATCGATTCCGGTAACCAGCACATTCTTTGGATACAGCGGGAGTGACAGCCCGGTGCCGACACCCACCTCCAGAATCCGTTCTCCTGACCTGCAGTTCATTTGTTCGACAATCGCCTTGCGACCGGGCTGAAAGACTGCGCCAAAGAGCAAGTCGTAAAACCGTGCGTAGCGCCTGTAGGCATGTTCTATGGCATTGATGTCCAACACGTCGCCTCCTTATTATTGAATTTATCCGGCTGGGAGTCGGCTCCCAAAGCGCTCATTCATTCTGAGACTTTAACTGGATGAAAACCATATTCCCAAAGAAGATTGCGATTGCAAGTGAATGCGCGCGTTGCATTGTAGTGTTCCTTCAGTGCATCCAACTCACGCGCAACAGATTTTGTTCCGGGTTATAGTGAAATTCCAGCTCACCCTGATAGGCATGATGCAACGCTTCGCCTATGCCACGGGCTAAATGGATATCGGTGGTGGTCACCAGCATCGTGCCGTCTTTTTCCTCCACCGCCATAATGCGTTTGAGCGGGTGTTCCGCACGCTCGTGCTTTTCATGGTTGCGCACGAGGTGCATGACCTCATCGTGATGTGACCGCAGGAACTCGCCCTTCAGGGTAACGAAGCCAGCCGGAAATTCATCGTGGATGCGATGGCAGGCCGGGCATACCACCCGATGCGCGTTGGCCGGCGCTTCCAGCCACTGCCAGCGTCCCTGATGAAATACCGCGCCACATTGCGTGCAGGCGGAAGGCTCATGCAGCTTGCCTTTGGCCTTGTAGGCATCGTGCACGCGTTCCTTGAAGATCCCGTCGTGCCGGGAGATTTTTCGGTAGCCTTCTAAAATTGTTGATTGACTCATGATATTTACTCCTTTTTTTGACTGGATGGTTAGCTGATTGTTGTTGTTTAGTTTTTGTTGCTTCACTTCACAGCCGCGCACTACATTTCCATCTCGCCCATCGCATCGGGCTTCTCGATTTCTTTCGGCAATTCTGCAATCATTGCATCCATGGTAAGGATCAGGCTGGCTATCGATGCGGCATTCTGCAACGC
>JBARHM010000558.1:0-1814 GCA_049799235.1 Gallionella sp. | reverse complement strand
GTCGCCGCGACGACCCTCGGCCGAGTCTGGTTGATGGCGACCGCGGTGCTGCTGGTCGGCCTCGCCGAACGGCAGGCGGGCCTTGCCGCCGCGATCCTCGTCGCGGTGCTGTTCACGATCTCCTTCGTCGTGCAGGGGCTGGCGCACCTCTTCGAGCCCGAGGGCCAGGGGATCTCGTGAAGACGCGGACCAAAGTCCTGATCGGGATCGGCGCCTACCTCGCGGTTGCGATCCTGATGCTGCTGATCTTCGGCAGCGCCGGCAAGAACGAAGCCTTCAAACCGCAGAACGAGTTCAAGCTCGAACCGTGGGTCTCCATCCACCTCGCCGGCATCGACCTCAGCATCAATAAGGCGGTCCTCTACCTGGTCCTGGCCAGCGCCCTGACGATGATCACGATGGTCTGGATCTCACGCCGCATGCAGCAGAAGCCGAACCGGGTGCAGACGGCGATCGAGGTCTCCTACGACCTGACCAAGAACAACATCACCGGCGGCAACATGGATGCCTCGACGGCGGCCCGCTGGTTCCCCTTCCTCGCCGCACTCTTCTTCTGGATCTGGTTCTCGAACATGCTCGGCTTCCTGCCGCTGCCGACCAACACCGAGCACACTTTCACGGTCTTCGGGCTCGAAATCCCCTCCTTCGCGATCTACGCCGCGACCGCCAACCTCTCGATTCCGCTGGTGCTGACGCTGGTGGTCTGGCTCTCCTACCACTTCGAAGGTGTCCGCTCCAAGGGCCTCATCCCCTACCTCGCCAGCTGGCTGCCGCCCGGCCTCGAGGAGATGAACCCGATCGGCAAGGCGTTCATCTTCGTGATCGAGGCGATCTCCCACTTCGCCCGGCTGATCTCGCTCTCCGTCCGTCTCTTCGCCAATATCCTCGCCGGCCACCTACTGCTGCTCTTCATGGGCGGCGGGCTCGCCGTGCTGCTCGGCATCGCCGCGCTCGGCGCCCTCACCTTCCCGCTCGCCTTCTTCTTCTTCGTGCTGGAGGTCGGGCTTATCGCAACGCTGCAGGCCTTTATCTTCTCGACCCTCACCGCCATCTACCTCGGCGGAGCAACCTCCGCCAGCCACTAGAAAAGGAGCACTGTCTCAATGGATCTGTCCCCTGTCGTCGCCGCCATCTCAGACGAAGGCGTGGAAAAAGCCGGCAAGGCGATCGCCCTCGGCGTTGGCGCCGGCCTCGGCTCGATCGGCGCCGGCATCGGCATCGGCTTCATCTTCGGCAAGGAGATCGAGTCGGTCGCCCGCCAGCCCGAGATGAAAAACGAGCTTCAGAGCATCCGCTGGCTCGGCTTCGCGCTGACCGAGGCCGTGGCCTTCTACACGTTCATCTTCGGCCTGATCGCCTTCTTCCTCTAGGCGATGGAGTTGCTCGGCTACATAGCCGCGGTTCCGCTGGCGAAGGAGGAAGGCGGTGGCAGCTTCCTCGTCTCGCCGGGCCTCGGCCTGATGATCTGGACGCTGGTCCTGTTCCTCTTCACCATGTGGGTGCTGAGCAAGGTCGCCTTCCCGAAAATCCAGGAAGCCCTGGACCGGCGGGCGAAGGCGATCAGCGAGTCGATCGACGCCGCCGAGCGCCAGCGGCGCGAATCGGACGAGTTGCTGGCCGAGTACCGTGGCCGCCTCGCCGAGGCGCGTGAGCAGGCGGACGACATCATGGCTCGCGCCCGCAAGGCGGCCGAAACCGCCGAGGCAGAGGCAACCGTGGCCGGCAAGGAGAAGCGCGAGGAGCTGGTCGCCGCGGCGAAGCGCGACATCGAAGCTGAGACGCGACGCTCGCTGGAGCAGATCCGCAAGGAGGTC
>JBARHM010000557.1:0-1864 GCA_049799235.1 Gallionella sp. | reverse complement strand
TCACCGAATGGCGCATGGTGGTGCGGCGCACCATGAATGACCTCGATTCCAAGGCCAATACACGGGCCATCGACAGCTTGCTGAATTATGAAACAGTGAAATATTTCGGCAACGAAAAATATGAGGCGCAGCGCTATGATCACAATATGCTGCATTGGGAAACAGCCGCAGTCCGCAATCAGACTTCGTTGGCGCTGCTGAATTCCATACAAAGCGCCGTCGTCGCGGTCGGCATCACCGCGCTGATGTTGCTGGCCGGCAGCGAAGTGGTGCAGGGCAGGATGACGCTGGGCGATCTGGTGCTGGTTAACGTGTTCATGATCCAGCTGTATATGCCGCTGCATTTTCTCGGATTCGTGTATCGGGAAATCCGCCACTCGCTGGCTGACATGGAGAAAATGTTCGGCTTGCTGAATGAGCATCGCGAAATCGCAGACTCCCCGGATGCGGCAACCTTGCAAGCGGGTAGCGCGGAGGTGAAATTCGGCAATGTCTATTTTGCTTATGCACCGGACCGGCAAATCCTGTTCGATGTGAGCTTTGCCATTCCTGCCGGACATACTGTTGCAGTGGTGGGAGCCAGCGGAGCGGGCAAGTCCACGCTTTCGCGTTTGTTGTTCCGCTTCTACGATGTACAGCAAGGGGGCATCTTCATCAATGGGCAGGATATACGGGGGGTGACACAAAGCAGTCTGCGCGCAGCGATAGGGATCGTTCCGCAGGACACCGTGCTGTTCAACGACACGATTTATTACAACATAGCTTACGGTCGTCCGGATGCGACACGGGAAGAAGTGATGGCCGCGGCCCAGTTAGCTCATATCCATACATTTATCGACTCATTGCCGCAAGGCTATGACAGCATGGTCGGGGAGCGCGGTTTGAAGCTGTCCGGCGGAGAGAAACAGCGTGTGGCGATTGCACGCGCGATCCTGAAGAATCCGGCGATACTGATATTCGATGAAGCGACTTCTGCGCTCGATTCAAAATCGGAAAAGGCGATCCAGGCTGAATTGCATGCAATCTCGCAATACCGGACCACGCTGATCATCGCACATCGCTTGTCCACCGTAGTGGATGCAGACCAGATTCTGGTCATGGATAAGGGGCGTATCATTGAGCGCGGCTCCCATCGCGAATTGCTGGTCAGGAACAAAATTTATGCGCAAATGTGGAATCTTCAGAAACAAGAGGAACAGGCACTTCCTGTCGATTGATTTATGTTGGGTTTAGGGTATGCTTCGCATCTGCAAGTCGTTACGGGGATGGACTGGACAATGAAAAAGAGACTATGTATGCCCATATTGATTGGCTATGCTTTGGCAGGCAATATTGCCCATGCTGAAAGCGGCGGCAATCATCTCAAGCAGGACAAGGCGATCAGGGCCTCGGTATTTGGCAGCGTTGCGTCACTCAAGTTGCGCTCCAATATCGCTCTGATTTTCGATGAGCAATCACAGCTCCCGATATACGTCAAAAATTCCGGGTCTGTTGCGCCGATAGCGTCCATAACCAAGCTGATGACCGCGATGGTGGTGCTTGATGCGATGCTGCCGTTGGACGAGGAAGTGAGCGTCGAGGCCGCCGATCTCGACAGGATCAAGGGAACCCGTTCAAGGCTGCAGGTCGGCATGACGTTCACCCGCAACGAACTGCTCAAGCTGGCGCTGATGGCATCCGAGAACCGTGCCGCGTCTGCATTGGCGCGCAGCTACCCGGGAGGCAAGCAGGCGCTGGTGGCGGCCATGAATGCCAAGGCGAGTGAGCTGGGTATGCAGGACACCAAATTCTTCGATGCTATTGGATTAAGCCGCGGCAACGTTTCCACCGCGCAGGATCTGGTCAAGATGGTCTCCGCCGCACG
>JBARHM010000556.1:0-2550 GCA_049799235.1 Gallionella sp. | reverse complement strand
CGCAGACACCGTCGCGGCAGCTATAGGGAAGCGTGTAGCCATGTCTGATCGCTGCTTCGAGGATGGTCTCGTGTGGTTCAATCGGAAAGTTGTGGCCGCTAGGATGAATAGTTGTTTGAAAAACCATGTTGAAAATTGCAGGGTGCGCGAAAGGCCTGATTTTAACGCATAATCCCGCCATGAAAAGATTATTGATCGTCGGCAGCGGTGATGTGGCACTGCGTGCCATTCCCTTGCTGGCGCGCCGCCATCGAATATACGCTCTGGTGCGCAACCCGGACTACCGCGAAAAATTGCGCGCGCTGGGCGCGACGCCGGTACTGGGCGATCTGGATGAACGCGCCCGTCTGGTACGCATCGCCGGTCTGGCCGATGCGGTGTTGCACCTGGCGCCGCCCCCCAATGCAGGATCGCACGATATGCGCACGCGCAATCTGCTCAGCATCCTGTCGCAGGGCAGATTACCCAAGCGGCTGGTGTATATCAGTACCAGCGGTGTTTATGGCGATTGTGGCGGCGCGTGGGTGAACGAGACCCATCTGCTCAACTCCACTTCACCTCGCTCGCAGCGGCGTGTGGATGCCGAGATGCAGGTACGCAACTGGGCAAGACGAAACCGGGTGAATGCCTGCATCCTTCGTGTGCCCGGTATCTACGCGGCGGATCGCTTGCCGTTAAGCCGGCTGCAGCAAGGCATGCCTGCCATCATCGACAGCGAGGACAGCTACACCAACCATATCCATGCGGAGGATCTGGCGCATATCAGTGTTGCGGCATTGCGATATGGAAAATCATGCCGGGTGTATCACGCCAGCGACGACAGTCATTCGAAGATGGGCGAATATTTTGACAGCGTGGCTGATGCGTTCGGTCTGCCGCGTGCGCCGCGCATCAGCCGTGCCGAAGCCCAGCGTGTGCTGCCGCCGATGCTGCTGTCGTTCATGAACGAATCGCGCCGCTTGACCAACACGCGCATGAAGCAGGAATTGAAAGTGGTGCTACGATATCCGACGGTGGCGGATATGTTGGCTGCGATTGAACATTGATGTACTTGCTCAACCGTTAGTTTGCGATTCATAACAGCCGGTCGATTTCCTCCTAAATAGGTGTACAAAATTTGACATGGGCGGCAGACCACGGCTTGCCGGTAGCTGTCCGCTTGATGGAAGACTTGGGCCGCTCATTCATGGTAGTCACCCCAATCCCTAATACGCTGAAATGCCTCATGTTCAGGATAATTGTGCTTCGGGAGATAAATAAATCTATCCCAATTAAGAACACCAGTCCCGACATCAGCAACTAACGCCCAAGAATTACCATAAAAATTGCGTTCAGCATCCTTACCAGTGACTAACTCTAGTGGTGGCAGTTGAGAAGGCAGTTCAGATATGTAATTTGGTATGAGCGCACTCAAATTTGATGGAGGGATGCCGTTGGTGGATTCATATCGCTGAATTGCTTCCACAAGCGGCATCGCTCGTTCAGCGGCTAGTTCGAAACCCCAGCTTCTCAGCAATGTTGCAAGGTAAAGGCTTGGAACGAAAAGAATGATAAATATAGTCGCACCCAATACAGATATCCGAGCTGCCGACGATTTCCGACGGGAGAGTAGAATCAAGAATCCAACAATCCCGAGCGTCGCAGCAAACAGAATTGTGAGAACTATAAGCAACTCTACTCCGGCAATAACCCACAACCCAAGACCAGTGATGCAGAAAGCATAAACAAGCACATATGGAGCGCAAAGTCCGAGGGCTATCAGTGTCGAAATTAAAACAAGTCGCATGTCTGTGGGTGTGATTGCTTACCCCATGATGGGAAATCCCCCGGCTTTGCCGGGGGATACTTACTTTAAGACTTGAAGCTGTTGCTCAATGCAATGAGCTGGTCCAATTTGATTTTTGCTGTGCCGCTGGCAATCGCCTGATCGGCCTTGGCAACTCCTTCCTCAAGAGTTTTTGCCAGACCCGCCACATAGATCGCCGCACCGGCATTCAGTTGCACGATGTCGCGCGGTGCGCCGACTTCATTGTCCAATACACCCGATAGTTTTTCGCGTGCCTCGTCTAGGTTGGTGACGCGCAGAAAGCCGATTGGCGCAGTAGTCAGGCCGAACAGCCCCGGATGAATGGTGTACTCGTTGACCTTGCCGTCCTTCAGTTCAGCGACATATGTGCCGTCACTGATCGATATCTCGTCCATACCATCCGCGCCATGCACCACCATTACATGGCGGCTGCCGAGTTCTCTGAGCACCTGCGCGAGTTTGGCTGTGAGCGACTGGTGGAACACGCCGATTACCTGGTTGGGCGCGCCGGCCGGGTTGGTCAGCGGCCCGAGCAGGTTGAACATCGTGCGCACGCCGAGTTCCTTGCGCACCGGCGCGGCGTATTTCATCGCGCTGTGATGATGCGGGGCGAACATGAAACCGATACCGATCCGATCCACGCACTGCGCGACCTGTTCCGGCGTGAGGTTCACGTTCACGCCGAGCTTTTCCAGAACATCCGCGCTGCCGCAGGTGCTGGAGACAGAACGTCCGCCGTGCTT
>JBARHM010000555.1:0-6287 GCA_049799235.1 Gallionella sp. | reverse complement strand
GTTCAATACCCATGCCGGCTACCGCAAAGATTAACGATGCAGAAGTAAAGGAATTGGTTACTTTCATTCTGGGTCTGGCCGGTTAATTCGGAGTCGTGTTTGAGAGGGAGGCACGGACTGGGATTTGGACTCGGCGAGGGTAACGCGGCTCCTGAGTACCGTGCAATCTTTCAATCTCAAACTGAATCGGTTTCAGGCCGAATAACAATATTATTGATAGAGTGAGGATATCTGTTTGCACAATATCGCGGTGATTTGCAAATCGCAAGTCGCTGGTTTTCAGTAGTTAAGTTTGCTTTTTTAGTGTTTGTGTTTGTAGGCAGGTGACGCACCCACTGTTTTGTTGCGGGGTGTGTGGGTTGTGGTATGTTTTTTTCATTAATAACTAACGAAGCTAGGGAGAAATAATCATGAAAACAAGTACATTCATTGGGGCGATGTCACTGGGTCTGTTGACATTTGTCTCGACGGCAGCTTGGGCAGCTGGCCCTGAGGCAGTAAGTATCGTTCAAGATCCGGCCGCAGTAGGTACACCCGTTGGAAAACGCGGACCACAAACGGTGAAATTTACCCTGGAAGCGCAGGAGGTACTCGGGGTTCTGGACGCCGCAGCCAAAACTACCTATACCTACTGGACATTCAACGGCAAAGTCCCTGGTCCGATGCTGCGTGCCCGCGTCGGGGACACGATAGAAATTACTATGAAAAACGCCAAGAACAGCGCAATGATCCATAACGTCGACCTGCACGCGGTATGGGGTCAAGGTGGCGGCGCGGCACTGACCAGCGTTGCTCCTGGCGAAGAGAAGTCATTTGTCTTCAAGGCACTCAACCCCGGCCTGTATGTTTACCACTGCGCTACGCCGGTGATACCGCAGCATATTTCGAGCGGCATGTATGGCATGATCCTGATCGAACCGGAAGGCGGCCTGCCCAAGGTCGACAAGGAATTCTATGTGATGCAGGGTGATATTTATGCTGATGGTGCCGGCCCGGAAAAAGAGTTCAACATCGACAAGATGATGGCGGAGCAGCCAACGAATGTGGTGATGAACGGATCAGCCGGTGCTTTGGCAGCGAACCCGATGAAGGTCAAAGTCGGCGACAACGTCCGTGTATTCTTCGGTGTCGGCGGTCCTAACCTGACTTCATCCTTTCATGCGATCGGTACCATCTTCGACAAGGTTTGGGCCGAAGGTAACACAGGTACTCCTGAGCTCAATGTGCAAACCACATCGGTACCTCCCGGTGGATCAACGATGGTGGAATTCAAGGCACGCGTTCCTGCCAAATACATCCTGGTCGACCACGCGCTTACCCGCTTGATGAAGGGTAACGTCGCTATCATACAGGCTGAAGGTGCCGATGTGCCTGATCTGTTCCGTGCAGGCAAGGTGAAGTAATAAGGGCGAAGTATTAAGAAAACAATAATCTGAATTTATCACCTCTCCTCCCAAAAGCCAGGGTGTAAATTCAGTTGAGCAAGGCGTAATTGCCTTGCTTTTTTTTTCAGCTACACAACAAACCCTTGTGGGCTTTTCCCCACAAAAGCTCCTTTGTTACCGCTACAGAGGTCTTGTTAGCAAACAAGTTTCAGATTCCGTGAGGCCAGGTAATTGCTTTCGACGCTGTTTTCCGCAGGGTATGCGCCATTGATCGAATTGGGATCATTCTTCACAGCGCGCCAATGACACATCGACTTATGTTCATTTGCAGCGACCTTTTGCAGATTTCCCGGTGTCCTGTAGTAGTTGCTGACGTCCAGATCACGGGTAAAGCTGGGGTTGAAACCGGAGTAAATCACGTCCAGGTCGCGGGTTGAAAAGGTTGATTCTGCTTGTGCAACAGAAGTTGCCAGAACGCCACCGATGATAATGCTTGTCAGAATATGTGTTTTCATGATGAATCTCCTTATCTATAAAACTTGATTAAATTCCCTGCTGCTTTAGCGAGAGTTTTTCACCTGTGAAGCCAAGATACCGTTTCACAGATGCGTGCAGTAATATAAGCACTAACCGTGCCAAAGTTGTATCTTATTGATATACATTAAATTAATTTTGTGTGGGTATTGTAATCGTTCACAATAAACGTTAAGATATGTTTACATTTAACATCTGGTGCATGCAATGGACACAATCTCGTTAGCTGGTTTGGGTATGGTAATGGAGACGCTCGAAGAAGGAGTGCTGTTTTTGGATGAACAGCGCAATATCGTGGCGATCAACCCGTCTGCAGCGCAAATGATAGGACGCCAGCACGGTGATATCGTAGGCAATAGTTGTCCGACCGTGTTTCCCGGTACGCCTTGTGCTCGCATTTGCGAGGAAAGCGGAAAATGTTCTCTGATGGGGGATACTGCGAAAGAAAAAAAACTGGTGCAAGACATCGTGGTGGGACGTCCGGATGGGATGCTCGTTCCACTGCACATGTGGGCAACGGCGTTACCGGGGGAAGAGTCTTTGGCGCACTGCGCGGTGGTGTTGCGCAACCGGACGCGTGAAGTGCAACTTGAGGATACAGCATCGCGGCGTTTACGCATGGGCAAACTGGTAGGGCACAGCGATGCCATGCGAGCCCTGTTCAGCGAAATTTTGCTGGCGGCATCAAGTGATGCCAATGTGCTGGTTACCGGCGAAACGGGAGCGGGCAAGGAACTGGTGGCACAGGCGATACACGACAACTCTGGCCGCGCGAAAAACCCTTATCTGCAAGTGCACTGTGCAGCTTTGCCGGAAAATCTGCTCGAGGCTGAGCTGTTCGGCCACAGCAAGGGCGCATTTACCGGCGCGACGACCGAAAGGCCGGGACGATTCGAGGCTGCCGATGGCGGCACGCTGCTGCTGGATGAAATCGGTGAAGTACCACTGGGTACCCAGGTTAAATTGCTGCGTGTGCTGCAAGAAAAGGAAGTGGTGCGCTTGGGTGAAAATAAGCCGCGCAAAGTGAATGTACGAATTATCGCCGCCACCCATCGCGACTTGTCGGCCATGGTGAAGAGCGGCGAATTCCGTTCCGATTTGTATTACCGTCTGCGTGTGCTGCCATTGCGCGTGCCTTCCTTGCGTGAGCGCCGCGATGATATTCCTTTGCTTGCAAGTTCCATACTTTCCGGTTTGGCAGGACATTACAAGCGTGAGGGCGTCACGTTATCCATGCAAGCGACTGACTTATTGCTGAGTTATGACTGGCCGGGCAACGTGCGCGAATTGGTCAACGCCCTGGAATACGCGCTGGTGCACGCCGATAACGTGGCTATTTTGCCGCGTCATTTTCCGGCCGAGTTGCGTGATGCGGTGCCTGAGCCAATTGTTCCAGGAGGCAAAAGCGATGCTTCGCTCACGCATTATTATCGTGGCTCGGCAGCGGAACGAGAAAAAGAGCTTATTCTCGCGGCACTTGCCGAAGCGGGTGGCAACAAAAGCACTGCAGCGGAAAAACTCGGCATGTCACGCACTACTTTGTGGAAACGCTTGAAGCAATATGCCATTGCCGACGATACCTCAGTATCCGGAGCGGATTTAAAAGAAACCTGATTAAGCCCCAACGTCAGGATTATCCTGCTTGCCGGCGAGGCACAGGGGCGTGGTATATTGGCAACATGCCCAGCGATGGCATGGGTAAAGCAGGATGATTCTGCAAGCGGGCGATATTAGCGGGCCGATACGGGTTTTCCTGAAACAGTAATATTACTTGCAAATTCTTTATGCGAATGCCAGGGGATCAGATATTCCTGAAATCCATCTGTAGGTCGTATAGCAACTATTAATGGGGTTGGTCATAAATGAATAGATTAAGGAATTCATTGGTCATTGGAGTTGCATGCTTGTTCTTCGCAATTATTCCGGCAACCGGGTGGGCGGATACTGCGCCATGCGAAAAGAATTTCACTGTCAAAGACGGTTTTTTTGACAAGAAAATCTACAAGACATGGCAAGACATACGAGCGCTCACACGGCAAACGATTTTCAAGCGCGCGTATGCTTACCTGGTTAAAGGTGGTTGGGTCATAAACCTGGCGGATATGGAGACTGGAGTAATTATTGCATCACAATCCGGCGGGGCCGGGAAAGTGGCAAGCCTGAACATTTTTATCGAAAATTCTGGTAATTATTTTGGAGGGGTGCCTGGCACGAGAGGGGTGACTGGCGCTTTCAGGGTCACAATGACATTTTCCGTACCCGATGGGCTTGATGCACATGAGGATATGGTTAGGAATGATTATTGTCATGCCTTGGCGGAAATCAAAGACGGAACTTACGTGGCAAAATAAAATGCCGGGCCTGCCAGCCAAATCCGGTTAAAAATATTACACGGATTGATCTACCGGTAAATTTTTCTCCTGCCACCACGCGTAGATGACAGGAATGACGATGAGGGAGAGTAGCGGTGCGGTGATCATCCCGCCCACCAGGGGTGCGGCAATACGCTTCATCACATCAGCGCCGGTGCCGGAGCTGACCATCACCGGAATCAAACCGGCCACGATCACAGACACCGTCATCATTTTCGGGCGTATGCGCATCAGCGCCCCGTGAACGATGGCTTGTTGCAAATTCTGCTGATTCACCGGTCGACCGGACTGGCGGAGTTCCGCGATAGCATGATCCAGATAGAGCAGCATGACTACGCCGAACTCGGCAGCGACTCCGGCCAAGGCGATAAAGCCCACTGCGACCGCCACGGACAAATGATAATCCAGCCAGTACACCAGCCAGAAACCGCCGGCCAGGGAAAAGGGCAAGCACAGCAACACCAGCAGCACTTTGCCGCCATGGCGGAAATTCAAATAGAGCAGCACCACTACCAGCAGCAGCGTGAGCGGTATCACCCACATAAAACGTTCCTTGGCGTGCTGCAAGTTGGCATATTGCCCCGACCAGGCGATGGCGTAACCCGGTTGCGGCTCGATGGCTTTTGCCACGGCGGCTTGAGCCTCGGCGATGTAGCCGCCCAGGTCGCGCCCGGCGAAATCAAGGTATATATAGGCTACAAGACGGCCATTCTCGCTTTTGATCTCGACCGGACCGTCATTCACTGTTATGTTTGCCACCGTACCCAGCGATACTTGCGCGCCGGATGGCGTCATGATGCGGCTTGCCGCAAGTGCGGCGAGCGAATCGCGGTAAGCACGCGGATAGCGCAGATTGATCGGGAAGCGGTTGCGTCCCTCGATCACCATGTCGATGTTTTCCCCGCCTATCGCACCCTGCACCAGGCGTCGCACATCGGCTGCGGTAACGCCATAACGTGCCGCTTGCACACGGTCCAAGGTGATATCCACGTAACGCCCTCCGGAAGCGCGGTCGGCAAAAGCGTTGCGTGTTCCCGGCACGGAATTTTCGATGATCTCTTCGACCTGTCTGGCCAGTGCGCTGACGCCGTCAAGATCGGGACCGGTGACTTTGATTCCCAGCGGTGTGCGGATTCCGGTGGACAGCATGTCTATGCGCGTTCGGATGGGATAGCCCCAGGAGTTGGTCAGCCCCGGCAGGCGCACCTGGTTGTCCAGCTTGCGGATCAGATCATCCATGGTGACGCCGGGCGGCCACTGATCGAGAGGCTTGAGCTGGATTGTTGTCTCAAGCATAGAAAGCGGCGCCGGGTCGGTGGCAGTATTGGCACGCCCGGCTTTGCCAAACACGCGCTCGACTTCGGGCATTTGCGCGATCATGCGGTCGGTGATCTGCAGAATGTTCGCCGCTTCGTCTATTGATACACCGGGCAGGGTGGTGGGCATATACAGCAGATCGCCCTCGTTGAGCGGCGGCATGAATTCGCTTCCCAACTTTGCGATTGGCCAGGCGGCACTCAGCAGAAGAAGCAGGCAGAGCGACAACGCAAATTTGCGTTTTTGCAGCGCGGTTAACAGCAGAGGGCGGTAAAGCGTGTGCAGCAACCGGTTCAATGGATTGCTTTGCTCGTGGGAGATGCGCCCGCGGATAAAATAACCCATCAACACCGGAGCCAAAGTAATGGCGAGCATCGCGCTCGCCGCCATGGCATAAGTCTTGGTGTAGGCGAGCGGAGCGAACAGTTTGCCTTCCTGTCCGGTGAGGGTCAGCACCGGCAGAAAGGATACAGTGATTATAAGCAGAGAAAAGAATAAGGCCGGCCCTACCTCAAGTGAACTCTGGGTGGTGATTTTCCAATAGTCGGGATGGTCTCCTGCTTGCTCCAGATGCTTATGCATATTTTCTATCATCACCACAGCGGCATCTACCATGGCGCCGATGGCGATTGCGATGCCGCCCAGCGACATGATGTTGGCGGTCACGCCCTGATTTTCC
>JBARHM010000554.1:0-1620 GCA_049799235.1 Gallionella sp. | reverse complement strand
CTTCGTCGCTGGCGACGCCTTCCAAGCCTGCCGGGATGGGAGTGCCCTTCAGTTCGGCCGCCGCCTTGACGATGGTAGCCAGCGAGCGCGCCAGTTGCGACGGCGCGACGGCAAGACTGGCATGCAGATCGATCAACTGATCGTCGGCAGTCACTGACAACAGGCTGACCTTGGTGTATTTCTTGGCCGCCTGACGCAGGCGCTGTGCGATCAGCGGATGATCCTTGCGCAGGAACGAGCCGACCACCAATGCGGCATCGAGATCGGCAATTTCGGCAAGGCGCAGACCCAGCCACGGGGTACCGGTACGCTTGAAGTCGCTGCCGAAGTCGCTCTGGCGCGGACGGAAATCGACGTTGCCGCTGCCCAGCCCCTTCATAAGTTTGCCAAGCAGGAACAGTTCCTCGACGGTCGAGGCCGGCGAAGCCAGCGCGGCGACAGCATCGCCACCGTGCTCGCGGGCAACGTCCTTGAGACCGTGGGCGACATAGTCGAGCGCCACATTCCAGTCGACCTCGCGCCACTGGCCGCCCTGCTTGACCATCGGCTTGGTCAGGCGTTCTTCGGAATTCAGCGCCTGATAGGAGAAACGCTCCTTGTCGGAGATCCAGCACTCATTCACCGCTTCGTTTTCACGCGGCAGAACGCGCATCACACTGTCGTGCTTGACCTGGACCACCAGGTTGGCGCCGACGGAATCGTGCGGGCTGACCGATTTGCGACGCTGGAGTTCCCAGGAGCGCGCGGTGTAGCGGAAAGGCTTGGAGGTCAGCGCGCCAACCGGGCAGAGGTCGATCATATTGCCCGACAATTCGGAGTCGACCGTGCGACCGAGGAAGGTGGTGATCTCGGAATGCATGTTGCGGTTGGCCATGCCGAGTTCCATGATGCCGCCGATTTCCTGGCCGAAACGGACGCATCGCGTGCAGTGAATGCAGCGGCTCATCTCCTCCATGGAGATCAGCGGGCCCACATTCTTGTGGAAGACGACATGCTTTTCTTCGGTGTAGCGGCTCTTCATCGGGCCGTAGCCGACCGACATGTCCTGCAACTGGCACTCACCGCCCTGATCGCAGATCGGGCAATCCAGCGGGTGGTTGATCAGCAGGAATTCCATCACCCCCTTCTGCGCCTTGACGGCGAGATCGGAGTGAGTAAAGACCTTCATGCCGTTGGTGACCGGCGTTGCGCAGGCCGGCAACGGCTTCGGCGCCTTCTCCACCTGAACGAGGCACATGCGGCAGTTGGCGGCGATCGAAAGTTTCTTGTGGTAGCAGAAATGCGGGATGTACACCCCCACCTGCTGCGCGGCGTCCATCACCGTGCTGCCATCGGGTACCTGCGCCTTCTTGCCGTCGATTTCGATTTCTAGCATGTCGCTACCTTGTAGCCAGTTCTTTCGTATCTATCGCTCGGGAGGTTTCGTTCACGCCTGAAACTTGTGGAAACCACTGCCCGCCCACTGCACATCCTTGGGAACCAGACAGGTCTTGTGTTCGATGTGGTACTCGAATTCGCTACCGAAATGCTTGAGGAAGCTCTGTACCGGCAATGCAGCGGCATCGCCGAGCGCGCAGATGGTGCGCCCCATGATGTTGCCCAGCACGCTATTGAGCAGTT
>JBARHM010000553.1:0-6754 GCA_049799235.1 Gallionella sp. | reverse complement strand
GCGGCAACTTGACGTGCTGTTTTACATTCTTCCATTGCCCCAGCACCAGCGCGAGATAACGCTTGTCGCTATTGCCCTCGCGCATGATCTCGTGCATCGCGGTCAACGCGGAACGCTTCTTCGCCAGCAGCAACACTCCCGAGGTCTCGCGGTCGAGGCGGTGCACCAGTTCGAGGAACCTGGCTTGCGGGCGGGCGCGGCGCGTCTGCTCGATGACGCCGAAACTGACGCCGCTGCCGCCGTGCACCGCGACACCGGCCGGTTTGTTGACCGCCAGCAGCGCGTCGTCCTCGTAAATGATCGGGAATTCCACAGCCGGGATATGCCCTGCTTCGATCTCATGCTTTTCCGCCACCCTTATCGGCGGGATGCGCAGCAGGTCGCCGAGTTTCAGCCGGTAGGTCTGGTCGACGCGCTTTTTGTTGACCCGCACTTCGCCGCGCAGGATGCGGTAGACATGGCTCTTGGGCACGCCTTTGAGGTATTTGAACAGGAAGTTGTCGATACGCTGCGACTCGCCGCTTTCGTCGATTTCCACAAAACTCACAGAGTCTTTGCTTAAACCATTCATTTTGCTTATACTTCGTCACTCGCGAGTTTTGAATCGGGTAAGTTCGGGACGTTTAGTTATCCCTGATGTCAGTAATACTGACCGCCAAAGTAAAGTTTGGCGCAAGCGACGGAGTATGCTCCGCCCCCCCTTTCAGCCGCAGCCCGGTTAATATCACTCACCGGTACCAGCAGTGATAGTAATTGATTTACGCGCTCGAAGCACCTGTGGATTTTCCGTGACGCAGCCCCGTCAATTTTGAATCAGGGCTGCCTCACCACCCGAAGGACTTTTGCAACAGTCGGCATTGCGGATGCGCTGCATCCCAACCGCATTACAAATGTCCCGGAGAACAAATATTTTTGACCGGCTATTTTATATAGAGAACTGAATTGACCAACCGTTTGCACAATACGATGCTGTTTGCACGATTGCTCATTGTTTGCTCATCTGGCACGCATAACCGCGTGTAGCCCGGTCTCGCCCGTGTCAGAGCGCGGGAGACGATAAAATGAAACGCATGTTATTCAATGCGACACAACCGGAAGAACTCCGTGTCGCCATTGTCGACGGTCAAAAACTCATCGACCTGGACATTGAAACCGCCGGCAAAGAACAACGCAAGAGCAACATCTACAAAGCCGTCATCACCCGCCTCGAGCCCAGCCTCGAAGCCTGTTTCGTCGAATACGGCGGAAACCGGCACGGTTTCCTCCCGTTCAAGGAAGTATCCCCGCAATATTTCCAGCCAGGCAGCGGCAACCGCCCCTCGATCAAGGAAGCGCTGCGCGAAGGCCAGGAATTGCTGGTGCAGGTGGAAAAAGACGAGCGCGGCAGCAAGGGCGCGGCACTGACCACCTACATCAGCCTGGCCGGCCGCTACATCGTGCTGATGCCGAACAACCCGAGCGGCGGCGGCGTATCGCGCCGCATCGAAGGCGAAGAGCGCGACGAATTGCGTCAAGTGCTGTCGCATGTCGAAGTGCCGCAGGGCATGAGCATCATCGCGCGCACCGCCGGTATCGGGCGCAACGAGGAAGAGTTGCAATGGGACCTGGACTACCTAAAACAATTGTGGGATGCAATCGAAGGCGCGGCTGAATCTGAAAAAGCCCCTTCATTGATCTACCTGGAAAGCAGCTTGGTAGTTCGCGCAATTCGCGACTACTTCAACCCCGAGATCGGCGAGATCCTGATCGACACCGAAGATGTCTACCAGCAGGCCCTGGCGTTCATGAGCACGGTGATGCCGAACAACGTGGACCGCATCAAGCGCTACGTGGACGACGTGCCGCTGTTCTCGCGCTTCCAGATCGAGCATCAGATCGAGTCCGCGCATGCACGCGAAGTGCGCCTGCCTTCCGGCGGCGCGATCGTCATCGACCACACCGAAGCCCTGACCGCGATCGACATCAACTCGGCGCGTGCCACCAGAGGCTCCGACATCGAGGCCACCGCGTTCAACACCAACCTCGAGGCGGCAGAAGAGATCGCCCGCCAACTGCGCTTGCGCGACTTGGGCGGTCTGATCGTGATCGACTTCATCGACATGGAAAACAGCCGCAACCAGCGCGACGTGGAGAACCGTTTGCGCGACTCGCTGCACTATGACCGTGCGCGTGTGCAGACCGCCAAGATCTCCCGCTTCGGCCTGCTGGAATTGTCACGCCAGCGCCTGCAACCGAGCCTGAGCGAAAGCAACTACATCGCCTGTCCGCGCTGCAGCGGTATCGGCCACATCCGCGGCACAGAGTCTTCCGCCTTGCACATCCTGCGCATCATCCAGGAAGAAGCAATGAAAGAAAGCAGCACGGCGATCCACGTGCAGGTACCAGTCGATGTCGCGACTTTCCTGCTCAACGAGAAGCGTTCCGACATCCACCGCATCGAATCGCGTCTGAAAGTGGCGATCACGGTGATTCCCAACCCGCATCTGGAAACACCCAGCTACGCGATCAACCGCCTGCGTCTCGATGACATGACCAGCGAAGTATTGCAGGCCAGTTACAAACTGGTGGAAAAACCGGTTGAAGAAAAACCGCTGACAGCCGCGCAAGAACAGCAAAAAGGCATACGCGCGCAAGCCGTTGTTCAAGGCATCACTCCAATGCAACCCGCACCGATGAAGGCTGAAGCTGCAAAGCTTTCGATCTTCGGTAAATTCTTCGCCTGGATCAACTCATTGGGTGAAGAAGAGCAACCCAAAGCCAAGCCAGCCGACAGCAGAGTACGCAACGCTCCGCGGCCTCAACGTGCCGAACGTCCCGAAGGGGGAGGCAAGCGCCGTGATCGCGGCGGACGCGGTGATCGCGGGGAGAGCACCGGCGGTCGCGACCGCAACGAGCCACGCGGCAAGCCTGCCCAAGCCGAAGTCGCAGCCAAGCCGCAAGAAATACGTGAGCCGCGGCCATCCAAGCAGCCCCGTCCACCGCGCGTAAACGAAGAAATGCCTGCTCTGGAAAGCCAGGTAGCCACCGTTGCCGGCGAACAAGCCGGTGCTGGCAGCCCTTCCGGCTCCCGTCGACGCGGACGTCGCGGTGGTCGCCGTGAGCGCGAGCAACGCGAAATTGCAGCACAGAACGCCGTGGCGGTGTCGGCCAATGGTGAAGCAGTGCAACAATCCTTCGAACAGATGAGCACGGCACCCGCCATAGTCAAGCCGACCGAGTATATCGCCTACCCCGAAGGTTTCGTCAGACCAAGCGAATATATCGCAATACCGACGAACGCACCGCTGCGAGCCGTGGAAGTTGAATTATCGACCGCGCCAGTCACACCGCAACCAAGCGTAGCATCAGTGGTGGTATCGGTCGCGCAGGTTGCAGCAACCTCCGGCAGCGGCCTGATCCAGATCGAAACAGATCCTGTCAAGCTAAGCACGGTTGCTGAATACATTTCATCCAGCCATACCGCCCAACCTTCGGCACCACGCCGGCGTACACGTCAACGTGAAGTATATGTGGAGAGTGAACCGCTGGTGCAACTCGAAACACAGCGTCCGCAAGGATAATTTCGATTTGCAGTGAAAAGCCGCGCGATGAGAGTCGTGCGGCTTTTTTTCGGAAACACCTCAAGAACAAATTCCAGGTTATGTCGTGAAGTGACGTTGTCTGATCTCCTGCAGCAATCCCTGTGCAGCATCTTCCACCATATCCAGTACACGCTCGAATCCATCCGCACCGCCATAGTATGGATCCGGCACTTCACGTTCCGCATGATGGCGCGCATATTCGAGGAACAACTGCGCTTGAATATCGCTATCCGGTGGTGCAAGGCTTTGCAGAATTGCAAGATTGCCTCTGTCCATTGCCAGAACATAATCGAATCGGCGGAAATCACTCGCTTCGACCTGGCGCCCGCGCAAAGTACTCATATCATAACCGCGCTGACGCGCGGCTCGTTGCATGCGCTGATCCGGAGGATCGCCGATATGATAATCATGCGTGCCCGCCGAATCGATAACGATATGTTCGGAAAGACCGGCACTCTCTACATAATGACGGAACACTGCTTCCGCGGTGGGAGACCGACAGATGTTGCCCATGCAGATAAACAATACACTGATTTTTTCAATATTATTCATAGTATTGAGGAAGTCATGTCAATTATTTTTGGCAAATTATTGCGCGCTTCTTTTAGAATCAAGCAGTTGATACTTAGTTTTGGGGAAAGAATTTTCATTCAGCGACGATTAATTAATCTGCTGATTCCTGGTAAGCATATAGGTCGGTGTCCCCAAGGGAAATCGGCGAAATCCACACCATCAAAGCAACCAGCATTTGCCGGATACTGAGGAAACGATTAACTCTGTAAATGGTTAAACCTCAATCCATGGGGCTTGCTAGTTATCAGCGGAAGGATTACCGGGGGCAGGTCGCATCTTCCAAATCCAAAATAGAGCAGATGATGTAGCGATGACCCATTGAACCCGACGCGACGTACTTATGGAAGCGCTGAATAAAACACCTAGCTGTGATTCAATACATTTCCCGGTCGTCCTGATAACGTGCGACTTGGCCGCTGTTGTTTGGTAGCCCGGTCGAATGGCTAGTAGTTCCACCAGCACCGCACGTTGCGCGATATATCGAAGGAGAGCATGAAAAACACTCGTCACGAACGGACATATTCAGCGCTTTCTTATAGGATATGAACTTCCGTTATAGAGTTCAAAGCAACTTGTCGATTTCATGTTTCAACAATTCTTCCGTAACGACTCCTGAGTGAAAATAGTTGATCCTGCCATTTTTATCTATAAAGAAGGTGGTTGGCATGCCATATATTCCATAGTCATCTTTGATCTCCCCGGTCTTGTCGAGGCCAGCTGGGATGGTTATGCCCATTTTTTTCATGAATGCTTTCGCCTTTTTTTCCGTGTCATCGACGGCAATAGCCAAAAACACCACCTCTAGCGGAGCATATTGATGAGAAGCTTTTTCAATAACAGGTGTTTCTTCGCCACAGGAAACGCACCAAGAGGCAAAGAAATTGATCACTACGATTTTTCCTTTTTGGGCGCTTAACTGAAAATCACCGCCCTCAAAGAGTGTTAAATGAAAATCGGGTGCCGCTTCCATTGTGGCTATTGGGGTTGTTGTATTGTCGTTACACCCCTGGACGAGCAATAGACTGCTTGTGAGAATTGCGAGCAAGAAACAGCGTGTCGATTTCAACATATCTTCCCTTCCGGAATCATTGCGTCATAAGCCGGTAAAGAACAAGTTTATGCATGTTGTAGTTCCTATGGTTTTGGATTTTCATGCCCGGAATGATTCATATGCTGGTGATCTTCCATATTATCCATTTGGCCGGACCGAACTATTGCAGTACATACGATCTTGTCGCCATTCTCAAAGATTAGCGTCATGGGAACTTGATCGCCAATATGGAGCGGCTTCTTTGCATTCATCAACATCAAATGCAAGCCGCCCGGCTTCAACACCACCGAGGCATGAGGAGGAATGGTCAATTCCTTCAGATGTTCCATATGTGCCATATTTTCATGCATAACGCTCCGATGAATTCCAATCTGATCAAATGCAGGACTGGAAACATTAGTAAGTGTTCTCGGCTTCTCACCGCTGTTTTTTATCTCCAAGTAAGCTGCCAGAACCTCGGCATTGGGAGGCGCAGACTGTACCCAGGGATCTTGGATCTGGATATCCACACCTTCCGCGAATGCGCTTAAGGTAACTAACCCAAGCATCAGTAAAATTGATGTTTTCAGAAAATAATCCATCGCTTATTTAACCTTTCGTTGTAGAACGTGCGAATTTTAATAAATACTTCTGCAATCTCCTGTGGAGATTGAGGGGGCGGAAACCGACCAAAGAGTCTTCCCTGTGGATCCACGAGAAATATGGTTGAATTATGGGTTACCAGATAATTATCCCCTGAGCTTTCAGGCTCCTTGGGGTGTATGGTGTACAACGCGCCCAATTGTCGGGCAAATGCATCCAGTTGAGCGGTGTCCCCGGTGACACCTGTGAATTCTTTGCTGAAATAGGAAACATACTCTTTTAGCAACTCAGGTGTATCCCGCTTTGGATCGACTGAAATAAAAATTCCCTGTATCTCTTCAAAAGCAACCGGGTTTTTCTCCAGAAGCGTAAACGCCTTTCCCAATATTCCCATAGTAAGGGGGCAGACATCAGGGCAGTGTGTATAACCAAAAAAAATAAAGCTCCACTTTCCCTTCAGGTCATTCAAGACTAGTGTTTTACTGTTGGCACCCACCAATTTGAAATCCGTCAATTCCTTCGCTTGCCAGAAAACGTAATCGACGATCTCCTCGGGAGGTTGAACGGCGGTTTTATGGCCTAGCCGCCAACCCAAAATGGCGGTGACGGACAAGGCGATAGCTAGCAAAATTGCGAGTTTCCTTTTTGCAAAAACCCCACTTTGGTTTTTCATCATCACTCCCTTTAGCTAGAGCAAGCTAATCGTAATGAATTGAAACTCTTTGCCTCATAGAGGCTGGCTGGTTTGCTAAATTGGTGTAGGCAGCTATATCCGTATCGTGCGACTGAATCCCGGTAGTCACATCTAACTCTGCGCTGAATCCATCCGCATGCTGAAACTCCCCTGCCAATTTATTCCGATTGTTTTGTATAACACCATATAAAAAGTAGCAGGCTCCAATAATGCTGATAACAACATAAAACAAATTCAGCTCAAAACCAATTATTCTAGCTAACAGTGCTGTCA
>JBARHM010000552.1:0-1950 GCA_049799235.1 Gallionella sp. | reverse complement strand
GGCCTGACAAGGCTTGACCATTCCCGCCGGCATTCTTGCGGTCGCCCGCGGCAAAAGTGTCATAACCCTCCCTGCTCAGATAGGACAATTTATTGCGCGGCACATCGCCGATGGCCCGCAACTCGTTCTTGTATCCGTAATGTTCGCGCAACAGGCGCGCATTCAAGACTCCGTTTCTGTAGGCCAGCTTGTCGAATTCGACAGCGATCACCGTGAAGTCATCGATGTCATCCTGGATCGCCTCTGCGCTTTCATCAGCAGCCAGCCATACGCCCAGCGGCCAGCCATGTTCGTATTCGCGGTGTATGAGTTCGGCGCGCCGTGCCTGCCATACCGATAATGGCACCAGCACCGGGCCTACCGGCAACCTGACGCTGTGGGGCGTATCCCCCTTATTCAGCTTCAGCGTCTTCCATCCACTTGTAACGGGATTTTCATCATTGATCAGTATAAACATGGCTTGCCTTCCTTATCGATATTGCGAAAAGTTGAGTCGATGGGTTGATCCATCCCGACTTGTGAAGGCGCAGTCTAGTGATGATGCTTATGCTTGTGAAATACTTGTTTGTTACATCTAAATAGCTATTGGATATATAAAGGGGACTCGACATATAACAAGGCGATTGCAGAGTTGCGCTACACCGTGTCGAGAATGGAACAGTTTTGGTTTAGAAGGGAACCTCAAAGCGCAACTTGGCGAAGGACGGCTTTGGCCATGAACGAACCGATAGGGAGATCACTGGAACCGTCCGGTTGTCGGCCATTGCCGACTCTAAGAACTAGAGAGCATTACGTACGCTGTGTGCCTAAAGAAGACATTCAACATTACGCATGGGCCTCGCCGGGGAAGTGTCAGCTGTGTCGGCGTAAAGTTAGAACAACTATTGGCTCAAGTATTTGGAATGCAAACGTCCTGAATGTAATCTATTATTTCCGTTACCGCATTGAAGTATTCCTTGATACGCACGTACGTGACGCCTACTGATGCTCCGTGAGCGATTTGATGGCGCAGGCCAATAACACTGTCAAAGGCGTCTTTGTATTTGTCTACAAGAACACTCTCAACCTTGCTTCGCCAAGCCGGATCAAAAGACCCGAGTAACTGCAATACTTTCTCTGAGTTTGCATTCGTAAAGCGTGCCGTGTTCTTTTCGACAAAACTCTGCACTGACGGAGCGCTGACTCGGCGAGCGTGCTCCAAGACGATTTCTGCCAGTGATTTCTCTATGAAACCCGAAACCAGTACGCAAAGATATCTTGCGTGGTCAGCAAGTAGTTCCGTATCACCTGAGGCCGCTGTTGCAGATCGAGCAAAGGCTGCTTCGATGCGCTGACGGTGGCTATGAATAGCAACGCGACCGAACACATCATCCCCCTATCGCTGCGATTGTCTTTGCGATGCGAAGGTCAACCTTTGGTTTTTGGGAGGTGCCCGTGGATATTGAATCAATGAAGTCTTTGTCTTTGAGAAGCGTTGCCCTTGCATCAATAATTTTTTGATGGTCAACGCCCCCTTTTTGTATGGCAGTGCCAACACCAACCATTAATGCATCGACTAGAGCAGCATTCACGCCTCTCTCTGGACGAAATGCGCCCTCCCCCAATACCGTTAGGATGGTACGACTTGTATTCGAGAAAATTTGCCTTAGTTGATCTGCTGGTTGTTTGGACAACGTCTTGTTCGTCGCCATGTATCTGTTCAAGAAATCCTTCATTGGTCTCCTGTACGAACCATGGTAGAAAAGAAGCGCAAAGAAACGGAGAATGAGTTCAACGTCTTTCAACCGCCTCGATACAGGACCTATAAGTCTGCGCCACTCTTCCACTGCATTAAGCTCCCGGAGTAACGCCGAAAACGGGCCATGATAAAGCGCCATACGTATTTCTTGCGGCTGAAGGGAGATACCGCCAGTGTTCAAGCGTTCGAAAATGGAATAGATGCTGCTCCAA
>JBARHM010000551.1:0-4912 GCA_049799235.1 Gallionella sp. | reverse complement strand
TCATGAGGGTCTTGGTGTGCGAGGACATTTCATCCTGCCACTTCAGCGACTCGGTGATGTGCTGCATCACTTCGGGAAGGCGCCCGCTTTCCTCACCGGCATGCGTCAGGCTGATATAAATCTTGTCGAACGCTTCGGGATGCTGCGCCATGGCTTGGGAAAGTTTCTTGCCGCCTTCAATGGATTCGACCATGTTGGCGATGATTTCACGGAAACCCTGATCGCTCATCGTGTCGCGCAGGTCGCCGAGGCTTTCCAGCAGCGGCACACCGGCACTGGTGAGCTGTTCGAGGTTGAAAAAGAAGGTGATCAAATCTGGACGTTTGACCTTTTTGGATTTGATGCTGAAATTGCCGCGATCCATTTTGGCATCGATCAGGTCAAGGCCGCTGCGTTTCAAACGCTGTTCCAGATCAATCAAGTTGGCGGCATCCTGCAGCCCCTTCAGACTCTTGCCATGTATGTCTATCGCCCGATAGGAATAGAGTGACATTCTGACCCCTTAATTGGACTAGCCTGCCCGGTCGGTCAGGTCAACCACTCGGCTGACTTCCGCGAGTGAAGTTGTGCCTTGCAGGATGCGCCTGATGCCGTCCATTGCCAGCGGTCGAAAACCCTTGGAAATTGCGGTCTCCCTGATTTCACGGGCACTGGCTCTATGCGAGATCAGATCGTCCAGATCGTAATCCAGCTTAAGCAATTCCATGAGGGCCAGTCGTCCCTTGTAGCCTTGATGGTTGCAGGCGTCACAACCGGCGGCGCGGTACAGTGTGATGTCCTGATCTGCTTTGATCCCCAGCAGTTGGCGCTCCATCGCGTCAGGTGTATACGGGTATTTGCAATCCTTGCACAGTATCCGCACCAGGCGCTGCGCCACGATGCCGATGATGTTACCGGCCATGATATCGGGCAGTATGCCGATATCGAGCAGCCGGGGGATAGCACCGATGGCCGAGTTGGTGTGCAGCGTTGAATAAACCTGATGTCCGGTCATCGCGGCGCTGAAGGCCATCTCCGCGGTCGGCTGGTCGCGAATCTCGCCGACCAGGATGATGTCCGGATCCTGGCGCAGCATGGAACGGATACCGCTTGCGAAATCCATCTTGGCTGCTTCGCTTACCGAAGTCTGGCGTATCTGGGCAAGCGGATATTCGACAGGATCCTCCAGGGTCATGATGTTGACCGCCTCGGTGTTGACGTGATTCAGCACCGAATACAGCGTTGTGGTCTTGCCGCTGCCGGTGGGGCCGGTTACCAGCACGATCCCTTCCGGTTTGGAGATGATCATCCTGAGCAGGTTAAGCGCGGATTCATCCAGTCCGATGTTATCCAGCGGAACGATGCCTTTCTGCCGGTCCAGAATACGCAGCACCAGATTTTCGCCATGCGTAGTGGGATGGGAGGCCACCCGGAAATCGATCGATCGGCCGGTCAGCCGCAGCGAGATGCGGCCGTCTTGCGGGGCGCGCGTTTCGGCAATGTTCATGTTACTCATCACCTTCAGGCGTACCACCATCGCCGGCCAGAAACTCTTGTGCAGACTGCGTACCTGGCGCAATACGCCGTCGATGCGGTAGCGGATGCGAAGAAAGCTGCTTTCCGGCTCAAAGTGGATGTCGGAAACGCCGCGTTGCACCGCTTCAGTGAGCAACGCATCGATAAGGCGTACCACCGGCTGGCTGAACTCGTTCACGCCGGACGTCATCGTCTGGTATTCCATCTCACCCGGCTCGATCTCATGAAGGATGCCGTCGATGGAAAGCTCGAAGCCGTAGTACTGGTCTATCCCGCGCAAGATGTCGGATTCGCTGGCGAGCTGGGTGATCAGCCGGTATTCATCCTTGAGCAGAGCCCGCAACTGGTCCAGCGCTATGATGTTGTCAGGATCGGCGATTGCCAGGGTCAGGACGCGCTCTTTCTGATCTACCGACAGCGGCAATAATTGATAGCGTCGCGCAACATCCTTCGGGATCAATGCGAGCGCTGCCGGGTCGATGATGATGGTGGATAGGTCTACGCTTTCCTGACCAAGATTCTCCGACAATACGTCGCGGATGGTCGCTTCAGATAGAAAGCCGAGTCCCACCAGCAAACGTCCCAGCGGCTGATGGGTCTTGCTCTGCTCCTGCAGGGCGATGCGCAACTGGTCGTCACTGATTACACCTTTGCCGACCAGTATCTTTCCCAAAGGTTGCTGGAGTGGGTGTTCCTGCTTCTTCTTTTCCGGGATCTTCTTTTCCGGCATTTTATTTTTAGGCATGGTGAATTAGCGCGACAGCTCCTTCACGCGCAGTGAAATTTGGGCATGATCCAGATTTGCGCTGTGTGGTCGATTGCTGCCTTCCGGGTCCAGTTCCAGGGCGCGTTGATACAATTGCACAGCCAATTTGTCCTGGCCAAGGTGATCAAGGCTGACAGCGAGGTTATAGGCCAGTTCGGCATTTTTCGAGTCCAGCGTATAAGCGTTGAAATAGGCAGATTGCGCCTCGCCCCAGCGTGATTGGCCTGCGTAGATGTTTCCGAGCGCGAAATGCAGTGCAGGTGAATCGCGTTCCTCACGGAGCAGGTTCTTCAAGCGGCTTTCGCTGTTCTCATCCGTGCTTAATGCAGACATCCCGGCATTCGCCACAGCATTTCGCGGATCCAGTGTCAACACGCGCATATAATATTGTGCTGCGAATCCATCCTCGCCAAGCTGTTGCGCGATGGCACCCAGTCCGAGCAGTGCATCGGTATTTCGCGCATCCTTGCCGAGGACTTCGAGATACATCTGCCGTGACTCGTTCAGTTTGCCACTGCGATATGCGAGGTAGGCGTTCCCTATCAGGGAGTCAAGCTGTTCGGTTTGCTCAGGCGTGATGCTGACGCGCCCGGTTGACTGTGGCGATGGTTTTGTGTTGCTGCGAGCTGACTTGTTGGCCTGACGTGTTCTGCCAGTTCTGTCGGCTGTAACCGGAACGCTGGTTTCGGCAGCCAATTTATGTTCGGGTGTCGCCGTAATTGGCGCAGCAGGGGGTGCTACGGGCGCAGCCGCAGTCGGAGTGCGCGGGCGTGGCGGCGGAGTGCTGCCGGCAGAATCAACGTACCAAAGATAACCAGCGCCAGCAGCGAGCAAAAAAACAGTGCCGCCCAAGGCAAACAGCAAATTGCGGTTGATACCGCCCGTGCGCGAACGCGATACCGCTGGGGATTTCGCCTTGAACAGATTCTTTCCGGTATTGCGCGCGATGTCATCAGGCGACTCTGCAAATGCTCGCGAGTCGGATTTTGCCGAACCCATATTCGGGTGTTCCTCCAGGCTGAGATCGTGTCCGGAATGGCCGCCATCCGCGCCTTGCGCGGACCGGGCTTGCTGTGATTTTTTGCGTGCGTCCAGGAGCAGGCTCATAATTCGACGATTCCTCAGGGCAAGCCGGTGGCTGATTCTTTCTTGCCGTTGGCCGATTCTTTGAAGAAATCCTGGCCCGGCAACGTATCACGAAACTCGCTGTAGTCGCCGTTCACATCGGCATCCCTGATCACAACCGGGCGCAGGAAGATGACCAGTTCGGTCTTCCGGGTAGCATCGTCACGGTTCTTGAACAGGTTGCCTAATATCGGAATGCTGGCCACCCACGGAGTCTCATTGGTTTGCTTGCTCATTTGATCTTCCATCAGACCACCCAGTACGGCAGTCTGGTTGTTCTCGATTTTCAGCACCGATTCCATCTCCCGGGTTGAGGTCTGCGGGACCTCATTCTGGAAGGCAAGTCCGGGGGTGGGGTCGATCGCATTCGTGAGCAGGCGGGTAATTGACGGGCGTACGTTGAGCAAAACGGTATCGCTGTCATTGATCTGCGGGGTCACGCTCATCGTGAATCCGATCGGCACTGTGTATACGGTAGTGGTGTAAGCAACGATTGGAGTGCAGGGAGCCGGAGAGCAGGGCGTAACAGTTGAATTGACGGTGAAATAAACCGTGTTATCGACCACACGCAGCATCGCGGTCTGGTTGTTCATCACGCTCAGCTTGGGACTGGATAGCACTTTCACGTTGCCGAACGATTCCAGCAGGGTAATATTGGCAGCCAGATCGCCGACTTTGGAAACGGGGTTAAGGTAGCCGATCGAAAAGCTGCCGGGAGTGGAAGTGGTCAGCCCCCCGGATCTGTTTTGAACCAAACTGAAACCCGTGCCGCCAAGTGCCAAGCGTGACCAGTCTATGCCTTGCTGGTAGCTATCGCTTAACCGAACCTCCACGATAGTCGCCTCGATCAATACCTGGCGCCGTGCGCTGGTCATGACCTTGTCGAGGAACTCCTGGATCTTTTCGTGCTGCTTGCCGGTGGCGCGTACCGTGATGATGCCGTTCTCCGGATTGGCGATGACCGAAGCAGCCTCGCGGAAAGTGCTGCGCCGCGTGACAGTCATGCCGCCTTCTTCAACGCTGACCGGATTGGGGCTGTTTTCGATGCCACCTTTGGGAGCAGATTTTTTGTTGCCGTCGACGGGTTGAACCCCGGTGCCGGTACTACTGGCTGCTCTGACTTGCTCCACCGAGGTCTCGCTGGAGCCTGCCGGCAATATCTTGTCGGTCTCGTGCAGAATGTCCTTGATGTTCTGGGTCAAGGTGTCCCAGAAATGGTTCTTGGAGATGTTCTTGATGGCGAGAGCAGAACTGTTGCCACCGCTGCCGCCCCCGCCCCCCGCTGTGCTGCCCGCGGCAGTACCGACCAATGACGAGTTGGATATCGAACCGTCAGCTTCGCGTGTCATGTTCACGTAATCGATCTTGTAGCTATGCAGGTAAGGGGAGTCCGGCATTACGGTCAGGTAACCGTTATTGAGTTCGTAGCGCATATCCACTTGTCTGGCGATGCGTGTCAGGATTTGCGGCAAGGTCTGGTCGATGGCGTTCACAGTGACCGTACCC
>JBARHM010000550.1:0-1597 GCA_049799235.1 Gallionella sp. | reverse complement strand
GCGTTGGGCATAGAGCCGTCATTGCTCGGCATCGCGCGCGATGACCCTGCCGAGCTTGAGGAGTATCTGCAGCGCGGGCTGAGGTTCGATGTGCTGCTTGTCTCGGGGGGTACCTCGGTCGGTGTGCACGATTACGTGCGGCCGACCATCGAAGCGCTGGGCGTGAAGATGAAATTCTGGCTCGTCGCGATGAAGCCGGGGCATCCGGTCGCGTTTGGTTTGTTGCAGCAGAACACTAACGGGAGTTCAAAAGACACTTTCGTTTTCGGCCTGCCGGGTAATCCGGTATCGAGCATGGTCTGCTTCGAGCAGTTCGTCGCACCGGCGCTGCGCAGCATGATGGGGCATGCGCGCTTGTATCGCCGCACCATCGCGGCGCGACTAACGCATGATGTCAAGCATCAGCCCGGGCGCACCGAATTCATCCGGGTGACGCTGGCGAAACGGGAGGGTAGTTACGAGGCGACTTCCACCGGCGCGCAGGGCAGCGGAATGCTGTTGTCCATGGCCAGGGCGGACGGATTGATGGTCGTGCCCGCCGAAAGCACCGGACTGGCGGCAGGCGACCAGGTGACCGTACAACTGCTGGACGGCACGGTTTTTCAGGATGACGTGGGATACAGTGAATGAACATGAGTGTTGCACGTATCGGCATTTTGACTATTTCAGACCGAGCCAGCCGTGGCGAATACGAAGACAAAGGCGGCCCCGCGATCCACGCCTGGTTCACGCGCGTGCTGACCAACCAGTGGCGGGCGGTGGCAAAAGTGATACCCGACGAACAGGCGCAGATCGAAGCGGCGCTACGCGAATTGAGCGACATGGAAGGATGCTGTCTGATCGTCACCACCGGCGGCACCGGCCCGGCGTTGCGCGATGTCACGCCGGAAGCAACCGAGGCGGTGTGCAGCAAGATGATGCCGGGCTTCGGCGAACTGATGCGCAGTGCCTCGCTGAAATTCGTGCCCACAGCGATCCTGTCACGACAGACAGCAGGGATATACGGCAAGAGCCTGATCGTCAACCTGCCCGGCAAGCCTTCCGCGATCGATGACTGCCTGAATGCCGTGTTTCCCGCCATCCCGTATTGCATAGACCTGATAGATGGCGCGTACCTGGAATCCGATCCGGAACAATGCAAAGCGTTTCGCCCGGCGCATGCCAAATCTAAATAAATGTCCGCCTACTGCCAAAACAGAAGTTCGAATCAACTCCAACCACCATTTCCGTCCGCGGGCGGTCAAGGGAGACAGCAAGAGCGGATCCTGCGGCGGTACTTGAGTTGTTTACAACGACCTGCTTTTTTCCAGACCGCACGCCATATTGAATAGCTTTTGACCAAAGCTGCCCGAGACTACCGGTTCCCACTGGTCGGGGTAGGGACTTGATTGAACTAAACTGCCTTCACCCTGACCCATATGTTCAGCGTGAGCCGAGAGATAGATACTTCGGAACTTCCATTGCTTGCAGTCATATTCGTATTGCATTATTGACGATATATAATCGATATGGCAATTTGATGTTCGCATTGCCTTGTAGTCAAAGAGATGCCACATCTTTGCTACTTGCCCACCCTTCCAAAGTATCTTGGGGTTAA
>JBARHM010000549.1:0-2826 GCA_049799235.1 Gallionella sp. | reverse complement strand
GTTGTCGATCGTGCTGCTGAGCGCTGTCGGTTATCTCGCGTTTTCCCTATGGGGAGGCTGGCATGAGGTGGTGGCAGCCATCATCCGCGTGGGTTTCATCGGCACCGCCATTACACTCGTCCTTTCGCTGGTCAACTACGGCCTGCGTTTTGTGCGCTGGCAGAAATATCTCACGCTGCTCGGCCATCGCGTCCATACCCCGGAAAGCCTGCGCATCTACATTGCAGGTTTCGGCTTGACCATCCTTCCCGGCAAGGCAGGCGAAGCGATACGCAGCGTATTCCTGAAAAGATATGGGGTGTCCTACCCGGAAAGCCTGGCGGCGTTCTTCGCGGAACATTTCAGCAACCTGATCGTGATGCTGCTGCTTGTCGCGGTTGGCCTGTGGGTGTACCCGAAAGCACAGCCGATGGTGGTGATCCTTGCGGCAATGATCCTGGCTGTACTGCTGACCCTCCAGCAGACCAGATGGCTGAAGGCGCTTGAAGCCTTCGCGCAAAGGAGGCTGCCCGCAAGGCTGGGCAATCTGTTTGGTCATGGCATAGAGATCGTGCTGCATTCCGGACGCTGCTTCAGTTTGCCGATGTTGCTGTATGGCATTGCGCTTGGTCTGGTCGCGTGGGGAGCGGAGGGTTTCGCCTTCTACTACATCATGCAAGTTTTGGGCAGCGACCTGTCCATACCGGTCGCACTGTTCATCTATGCCTTCTCGATGCTGGTCGGCGCGCTCAGTTTTCTTCCCGGAGGCCTCGGCGGCGCGGAAGCCACCATGGTTGCGTTGCTGATGTTGAACCATGTCGCTCAACCGCAAGCCGTTGCCGCGACCATACTGATCCGTTTGGCGACGCTGTGGTTCGCCGTGGCGCTGGGCGTGATTGCATTGGCTCTGCCGGAGCGTAAAACGCCGATGTATTTATCAGGCGACGAATGGGACGACGGATCAGTCTAATTGTTTAAGCAACTCGTCAAGGTCGGTGATAGGCGGCAGGCATTGCGTGCCGTGACATAGCCACGCGGTGGTTGCTTCTCCGCGCGGTTTGGCTAATGCATCGGGCAGACCGGCTACATCATCCTTCGGCGCTATCGTCATCACCCCTGGCAGGTAGTGTGAGCGCAGTGCATTCTGCCAGGCGCTTGTGCCGCTGGCGGTTCCGCGCAATACCAGCACAGAGGGCGGCTGCAGATATTCTGCGAGTGCCGTGCACAGGCTGGAGTGATAAGCGGCGGTCTGTTGCAGCGCCGGGTAGAACAGCTTCAGGCAGCGTTCCGCGGCATCTGCATATTTCGCTTTTCCTGTCAGTGCAGCCAGCCGCAGCAAGGTTTGCGCGGCGATGCCGTTGCCGGACGGTGTGGCATTGTCCGGCCCGATCTTGTTGCGCTGGATCAGCGCTTCGTGGTCATGGCTGGTGAAGAAGAATCCGCCGATCTGCTTGTCCTCAAAGCGCGCCAGCAGCGCATCGCAGAGTTGCACCGCAAAAGCCAGATCGACGCTGCGAAACTCTGCTTGCATCAGTTCCAGCAAGGCATTCAGCAGAAACGCATGATCGTCCAGGTAAGCGTTCAGGTGCGCTTTCCCGTCCTTATAGGTAGCCAGCAACTTCCCGCTGCACCACAATGTCCCGCGCACGAAATCCATCGCCCGCTGCGCCGAATGCAGCCAGTCGGATCTGTCAAACACCCGCGCGGCACGCGCCATGCCGGTGATCATCAGGCCGTTCCACGCAGCGAGGATCTTTTCATCGCGCCCCGGACGGATGCGTTGTTCTCGTGCCACAAACAATTTGTTCTGCGCAGTGCCAAGCAGATCAGCGGCTTGTTCTGCCGAGACGCCAAGGCGTTGCGCGATTTTCTTGAGCGGCGCACTGACGCGCAGGTTCCATGCATGGTGTTCGAAATTCGCCGGGCGATCCAGCCCGTAATAGGGTTCGATCAGCGCATATTCATCGCCGCTCAACAGCGCGCGAATCTCGTCGCGCTGCCATACGTAGTATTTACCTTCTTCATGTTCCGAGTCGGCATCCAGCGAGGAGTAATAGCCGCCTTCCGGCGATTGCATCTCGCGCAGCACCCAGCCGGCGGTCTGCCCGATCACGCGTGCGAACAAGGGATCGCCACTGCTTCGCCAGGCATCGCAATACAGGCTGAGCAGCAAGCCGTTGTCATACAGCATCTTTTCAAAATGCGGGATGTCCCAGCGCTCGTCCACGCTGTAGCGGCAGAAACCGCCGCCGAGCTGGTCATACAGCCCGCCGTGTGCCATTTGTTGCAGCGTGTGAAACACAATGCGCCGGGCTGGTTCGTCATTGGTCGCATCAGCGCGGCGCAGCAGCAGATCGAGTTCTGCCGGATGCAGGAATTTCGGCGCGCCGCCGAAACCGCCATGCACGCTGTCGTAATTTTTCTTGTGTTGCTGCACCGCCAGTGCCAGCGGCTGGCCATTAAGCGAAACTTCGGGACTGCTACGCTGAGGCACAGTTTGAGCGAGTGCGGCGATCAGGTGTACGCCCTGTGCGGCCAGTTCTGCGCGATTGTCCCGGTAAACCCGTGCAACATGCTCCAGCAGATCGGGAAATGCGGGCAGACTGTAGCGCGCCTGCTTCGGAAAATAAGTGCCGCCGAAGAACGGTGTTCCGTCCGGGCCGAGGAACATCGTCAGCGGCCAGCCGCCGCTGCGCTGCGTCAGCAGGTGATGCGCAGTCTGGTAGATCTGGTCGAGGTCGGGACGCTCTTCGCGATCCACCTTGATGTTGATGAAATGCTCGTTCATCACCGCGGCGACTTCCTCATCCTCGAACGATTCGTGCGCCATGACATGGCACCAGTGGC
>JBARHM010000548.1:0-2045 GCA_049799235.1 Gallionella sp. | reverse complement strand
GTGTATTATGTCTCGCTCAAGGGCGTGACGGGGGCGGGACACCTGGATCTTTCCGCGATCGAACACAAGATTCCGCTACTTCGTAAACACATCAAGCTGCCCATCGGTGTGGGTTTCGGGATACGCGATGCTGCTACCGCGCTGGCGGTGGCGAAGCTGTGCGACGGAGTGGTGGTGGGCAGCCGCATCGTGCAGGAGATCGAGAACTCGACCGAACAGAATGTGGTTGCCAAGGTAAGCAGCCTGGTCAGAGAATTAAGGCAGGCTGTAGATAAGGCCTAGAGGAGAAAACACCATGAGTTGGTTCCAGAAATTATTACCGCCAAAGATCAAGCGCCGTTTGGGCGATGCCAAGAAGAACGTGCCGGAAGGCCTGTGGCACAAGTGCCCTTCCTGTCAGGCAGTTCTGTACTACTCCGACCTGGAAAAGAACCTGAGCGTCTGTCCCAAGTGCAACCATCATCACCGCATTACGGCGCGCGTTCGTCTTGATCAGTTGCTGGATGGAGAAGGCAGGTTCGAGATCGGTGCGGAAGTGCTGCCGCTGGACACGCTCAAGTTCAAGGACAGCAGGAAGTATTCGGATCGCCTGATCGACTCGAAGAAGAACACCGATGAAGATGACGCGCTGGTCGTGATGCAGGGCAGCATACACGCGGTACCGGTTGTCGTTGCTGCGTTCGAGTTCAGTTTCATGGGTGGTTCGATGGGTTCGGTGGTTGGTGAGCGTTTTGTACGCGGTGTGCAGGACGCGCTGGAGCAAAAATGTCCGTTCATCTGCTTTTCCGCCAGCGGCGGCGCACGCATGCAGGAAGGTCTGTTGTCGCTGATGCAGATGGCCAAGACCTGTGCCGCGCTGACCCAACTCAGCGAGGCCCGCTTGCCGTTCATCTCGGTGTTGACTGATCCGACCATGGGCGGTGTCTCCGCCAGCTTTGCCTTCATGGGTGATGTGGTAATCGCCGAACCCGGGGCGCTGATCGGCTTTGCCGGTGCGCGTGTGATCCAGCAAACGGTCAGAGAAACGCTGCCCGAAGGTTTTCAGCGCGCGGAATTCCTGCTCGAACACGGCGCGATTGATATGATTATCGATCGTAGAGAGATGAAAAATCAACTGGCGACGCTGATCACGCTGCTGACCAAGCAATCAGCAGTCGCTGAGATCGAGGCAGCCTGACGCTAAAAGTCAAAGGGTGGTGTGAAAATGGAAATTAAAAATTACTGGGATAAGGTTTACGCCGCCAATGCACCCACTTCTGTAAGCTGGTATCAGGAGCATACGGAATGTTCGTTATCGTTGCTTCGCAACACCGGGATTTTCAGGCCTGCCGCGATAATTGATGTCGGTGGCGGCACCTCAACACTGGTGGACGATCTGATTGCCGAAGGCTATTCCGATATCACGGTACTGGATCTCTCGGCAGCCGCGCTGTCCGCTGCAAGGCAGAGAATGGGTGCGCTTGCAGCCAAGGTTCAATGGCTGCAAGCGGACGTGACCAAAGCAGATCTGCCCTGCCACCGATATTACGTGTGGCACGACCGCGCGGTTTTTCATTTTTTGACCGAACCAGAACAGCGCAAGTCTTACGTCGACAGGGTGTTTCGCTCAGTCAAACCCGGGGGCATGTTATTGTTGCCACCTTTGCCGAGGATGGGCCGACCCAGTGCAGCGGTCTCCCGGTGATGCGCTATTCAGCCAGCGAACTTCATGCGCAATTTGGTGAGGCATTCACATTGGTAAAGCATGTCGAAGAGGCTCATCACACACCGTCTGGTACTGTACAGCAGTTCGTCTACTGTTATTGCCGTGTGGTTGGTTCGTGAGCGTGAGCCGCATAACCGGCTGGCGAAGCTACGCTGCTGACCAGGAAGGCAGCTGTGACTGGGATAATGGAGGTGTAAGTAATGGTATACGGGTTTAGGAATTCAATAATGTACGGTTTGCTGATCATCAATTTGGCAGGATGTGTCGGTTATTACGATTCAAAATCTTCTGCACGTGTCGAGAAAGATATGACGCTGGCGTTATTGGTTGTTCCAGAGAG
>JBARHM010000547.1:0-3227 GCA_049799235.1 Gallionella sp. | reverse complement strand
CGCTTGCTGGTCGAAATAAAACATCGCGAATGGGAGGCTTCCGACCGCCATGAGATCAAAGTGCGGATAACCAGGGCAATGGTTGCCCCGGCAGCCGGAGACACTATCATGGTTTCCTCATTCGATCTTAATAGCCTGGTCTATGCTCACCAGTGCAGGCCGGATATCCCGCTGATTTACAACTTTGAAGTTGATCAAACGATCGATGATGCGCAGAATGTCCTGGCTGCTCAACCATTTCTTTACGGGCTGTGTTTGCCTATTGAAACGATTGATGCACTTATCGTCGATTTTCTTCGTAGTCATGGCAAATGTATCGCTGTCTACACCTGCAATAGCGATAATCAAATAAACAAGGCGCTGACTTTGGGAGTAGACATACTCATCAGCGATGTCCCGCAAAAGGCGCTGCAGATGAGGGATGGGTGAAGCGCGATTTTTCTTTGTTGACAGACAGGCAATTCGATTTGCTGATCTGCGGCGGCGGAATTTATGGTGCTTGGACAGCCTATGACGCTGCTTTGCGGGGTTTGCATGTCGCCATCGTTGATCAAGGCGATTGGGCTTGCGCGACATCTTCCGCCTCCAGCAAGTTGATTCACGGCGGCCTGCGCTATCTGGAAATCTTTGACATAAAACTGGTCAGGAAAGCGCTGTCGGAACGCAGGAGACTGCTGGACGCTGCACCGCATCGGGTGTGGCCGTTGCGCTTTGGTGTGCCAGTATACGAGGATAGTCGTATCGGTGCGCTGCAACTGAAGGCAGGGTTGATCTTGTATGATTTTCTGGCGGGGCTGCCCTGGACTAACCGGGCCGGCAAAGAAATGGCTCACCGGCACTTCGACCGAAAAGCCTTTGCTGAACGTTTCCCCTATCTCAAGGGCGCGGGTCTGAAAGGCGGGTTCACCTACGGCGATGCGCAAACGGATGATGCGCGGCTGGTGCTGGAACTGATCGAGGGGGCGATGGAAGCCGGAGCAGTGTGTGTGAATTATTGCCGGATGACGGGATATGTCGAATCCGGCGGGCAAGTGAGCGGCGCAAAGCTTGAGGACATGCTGGGCAACAAAAGCACACAGGTTTCCGCCCGGCAGATCGTAAACACCACAGGCCAATGGATTGCGCCATCAGAGCAAGGGCAGGGCTGGTGCAGCCTGAGCAAGGGCGTCCATCTGGTGATGCCTGCGCTGCCGACTGACGAGGCATTGCTATTGACCGCCCGGTCAGATGGCCGGGTATTCTTCACGATTCCCTGGTACGGCATGACGCTGATCGGGACTACCGATACCGACTACCGCGGCGATCTTTATGATGTTGCTGTCGAAGCGGAAGATGTCAGCTATCTGCTGGCGGAGGCCAATTTCTATTTTGACAAGGACTGGACTGAAAAGGATATAGTTGGCAGCTATGCAGGTTTGCGCGTGATGAAACGCAGCGATGCCGCTTCGCCCTCCGCAGCCAGTCGTGATTGGGAGCTGAAGACCACATCCAACGGCGTGCATTACTCCGTCGGCGGGAAGCTCACCTCAGCTCGCGAGGATGCGGCATGCATAGTCGACACGGTGTGTGCGCAGCTTGGAATCGATGTACCTTGTCCGACCATGAGCCGTCGTTTTCCTTGGTCACCCGAGCAAGATTATCTCGAGTGGTCCGCTGCGATTTCTGTTCAGGCAATGCAGCTGGGCATCGACCATGAAAGTGCCAGGTGGCTGGCGCGCCGGCACGGCAAACGTGTTAAAGAAGTTTTGCGCAAGGTTGAGCATGATGCAAAGTTGGCCGGTCGAATCATGCCTGCACTGCCATTTATATACGCGGACCTATTGTTCAGTGCCGAACAAGAGATGGCCCTGCACTTGCATGATTTGCTGCGTCGTCGCATGCCGTTGCTTATTCTGGCAAAGCTCACTGCAAACGACCTTCGTCGCATCGCCTTAAGCGTTGCACCAGTGATGGGGTGGGATGAGGCCGCAATAGTCCGCGAAGTTGAATTCTGCCTGAAGCGATGACATCCTCGTCAATTTCCGCTATCGCGCTGGATACGGGTACCACCTCGATCAAGGCCGGTCTGCTGGATCTGCATGGCGTACTCAAACACATCGTTGTACGGCCTGCCCCGAGGATAACCGTAAATGGGGGACGCTATGAAAGCGATGCGCTGGCCTATGCGACAGTTGCCGATCAAGCGCTCGATGAGAGCCTTGCCCAAGCGCATGGCTGCAGGACTTTCGGTCTTTGCAGCCAGCGCTCATCATTTTTGGTTTGGGAAAAAGCCGGCGGCCAGCCCATCACACCGCTCATCTCATGGCAGGACAATCGCGGTGCGGCCAGTTGCGATGCTTTGCGTGCGCACGAAAAATCCATCCGTAGTCTTACCGGATTACCGCTGGCGCCATATTATTTCGCGCCCAAGCTGCGCAGTATGTTGCAGGAAAATCCCGATTGGCTGGAACGACTGAATAGGGGAGAGTTACTTGTTGGCACGCTGGATACGTTTCTGATTTGGCGCTGGTCCGGCGGCAAACAACATGTTACCGACGCTTCGATGGCGGCACGCACCCTGCTGATGGATATCCGGCTGCAGCAATGGTCGCCCGCACTCTGTGATCTCTTCGGTATACCCATGCACATCCTTCCGCAGATCAAGTCATCCGCGGGGATAAATCTGCGCCTGGATAATGGCTTGATTCTTGACGCCAGCATTGGTGATCAATCCGCAGCGCTGTACGCCAGCGTCAGGGAAAACCAGGCAGAAGCGCTGATCAACCTCGGTACTGGTTGCTTTGTAGTGCGCTATCTGACCGAGAAGAATTTGGCGGAGGAAAAAGTCGCTACGCACGGATATCTGCATGCGCTGGTCTATCAGGATGAACGACAACATCCCCATTTCGCCATCGAAGGAACGCTCAATTCCATCGCTCCCGCGCTCGCCCCTTATCGGGTGGATGAGTGCCGAGCCGAAGATCTGGCAGCGGATGACATTTTCTGTCTTGCTGAACCCAGCGGCCTTGGCGCGCCTTACTTTCGCAACGACCTTGGCATCCGGTTTTCCCATCCGGTTGACCACTTGCCACAAAATCGTATTGCTGTCTTGTTGCTTGAATCCGTGATCTTTCGAGTGGCGAGGATACTGGAGGAATTTCACCGCGAGTCCGCCATCGAACGGGTCTACCTCTCGGGTGGATTATCCGAATTGACGTGCTTGCAGGATGGTATCGTCCGTTGTGTAC
>JBARHM010000546.1:0-6371 GCA_049799235.1 Gallionella sp. | reverse complement strand
ATTTCGAGAGGAAGAAATGTTTCCTGACGCCGCGGAAACATTAACAAATTGAACTGCGAACACGCTTCACCAGCAACTGCGTATTCCTCTCTGCTTGATCACCATTTCTTATTCGAACTGACCAAGTGTTCGCACGCATTGGCCCTACATAAATAATTACCGATTTCAAATTGTCCAAAGGCAGATATTTCTCATTGCCCGAAATCTGCCGCTCGCCAATTGGAGTTATCGACACATAAGGGACTGTCGCATTTCCAGAAAAGAGAGACAACAAAAGTCTTGTGTATTACGCCTCCCCTTAAATTTATTCCTTGAGTAAATCAGCGTAAAGTTGAGGGAAAACCGATATCGGTTTTCACCTTTCAAGTGTAGTACAGCAATATTTTATGGGCAGCTAATGACACAAATTGCTCTGTCAGATTCAATATTACCAGCCCCTGGAAGCAGACCTTGGGGGCAAGAAAAAGCGACGCTAAGCCGAACCCAGATTTGGACTAAAGCAGGCGTTTAACATCTATATGCGCCGTTGGTAAGTCGCCGTTGCGGTTATTTTCACTATTCCACCTTAGCCTTATCTTGCAGTGCCTTGATTTGCGCATCCAAAAAACGGCGCCCGACGATCACGGTTAGTTGCGGCTTGAGGTCCTGCATCGATGGTGCCTTGAACGGGCGCACATCTTCCAGTTGCACGACGTGCCAGCCGACATCGGTTTTGACGGCATGAGCTGCAACCTTGCCCTTGGGTAATGTCTTGATGGCATCGGCCAGTGGCGGCAGCAGATTGCCCTGTGCGGTCCAGTCGGTAAGTCCACCGTTCTCTTTGGTGCCAGGGTCACGCGAGTACTCCTTGGCGAGGTCGGCCATCTTGGCACCTGACTGGATTTTCTCGATTAAAAGTTTTGCCGTCGATTCCTCGGCGACCAACAGTTGGCGGATCAGATATTCCTTGTCACCGAGACGCGCAATCTGTCTGTCGTACTCGGCTTTAAGCTCGTCGTCATCGATCTTATGTTCGCTTAGCTCTTTCTGCTGCCAGGCCTGCGCAAGGACGTTCTGCCGAGCGAGATCGATCTGCGCCTGGACTAGCACTTCCTTATCGAGACCAGCCTTGCGGGCCTCCTGTTCCATCAACGCTTGTTTGATGAGGATGTCACGCACACCAGCACGCAGTTGCTGGCTGTCCTGCACTCCGCGGGCAATCTGTTCGCGTAGCAGGATTTCGGCACGAGCATTGGGCTGGATGGTACCGTTGACGGTAACGTAGGGTTTGGCCAGAGCTGCTTTTGCATCATCGTCGGCAGCAAATGCACTGGCTGCATCAACACAAAAGAATGCTCCGACTACGCACGTAAGAATGGCTGATTTCATCCAATACCTTTCATTTCTTGAAAACACGGACGCTATCACAGAAATATACAGGTTCCAACTGCACCTATTATTGCTGTGAGATCTATAGAACAGAAAATGTGTTGAACGACCGTTATCGGTAACATTCACGATTATCTGCTTGTGGCACACAGCGGCTATACGCATATACAAACTAGCTGCCGAAAAGCGGTCGCCCGCGACGTGCGGTTTCAATGGTAACTGACCTTGTGAAGTGCCAGCCAGCCTTAATGAGAACAGCGGGCAAAGGTCACGACAATACGCAGCAACTACCAATCCTGGTTCGTCATGCTGATATCCCCCTGATCCAGTGACTGTACAAGTGTGCCGCCACACTGTTCAATCTTGGCAAGCTGACATTCACCCGTTGATGCATTTCACTCACCGATTGCACTGCCGAACTGCTGCTGGCTGCGATTTCTCCTGCACCCAATGCGCACCAGCTTGCAATCATGTCTGCGGTCATTTCGACATGGCATTGCAGCGCGAGATGCTTGCCGATGGCCCAGGCCTGGTTGGTGCAGTATGCGCTGGAAAGCAGGTGCGTTGCGCCTTGCGGCAAGGAAAAAGTCTCGCCATGCCAGTGGAATGCCTGGAAGGTTTTGATAGCGCCAAACCAGTTGCGCGCGATGTCGTTGTCTGACACCGTCACCTCGCCCCAACCGATCTCCTTGACCGGATTGCGCGACACTACACCGCCCAGTGCCTTGGAGATCAGTTGTCCGCCGAGGCAATGCCCCAGCAGCGGAATGTCCTTGGTGCATGCATCGCGGATCAATCCCTCGACCTTCGGGATCCATGGCAAGTCATCGTTGACGCTCATCGGGCCGCCCATGAAAACCAGCCCTGAATATTCGGATGCGTTTTGCGGCACGGCATCGCCGGCATCGATACGGATCAACTGCCAGGGAATTTTTCTTTCATCGAGGAATTCGGCCAGGTAGCCGGGGCCTTCGGTGGGGGCGTGGCGGAAGATGGCGATGGGCTTCATAAAATCTGGGAAGGGTTAAGGGGGAAGGGAACGCACCTTCGGTGCTCAAGGGGAGGTGCGGTTTTACCCTTATCTCTTCCCTCTTCCCCCTTTACTCTTTCGTCTTGTCCCGCTCGATCAATGCGTATGCAGAATGATTATGGATGGACTCGAAGTTCTCCGATTCCACGATGTAGGCGTCGATACGCTCATCGGCATTCAATACCGCGGCCACATCGCGCACCATGTCTTCTACGAACTTCGGGTTGTCGTAAGCGCGCTCGGTGACGAATTTTTCGTCGGGACGTTTAAGCAGACCATAGAGCTCGCAAGAGGCCTGCTCCTCGGCGATACGCACTACATCCTCGACCCAGACGAAACTGTTGGTGCGCAAAGTGAGCGTGACGTGGGAACGCTGGTTGTGCGCGCCGCGCTCGGAAATCTTTTTGGAGCATGGACACAGACTGGTTACCGGAACCTGCACTTTCATCGTGAAATGCGAATTTCCATTGACGATCTCACCGATGAAGGTCACATCGTAATCGAGCAGGCTTTGCACACCGGACACCGGGGCAGCCTTGTTGACGAAATACGGGAAATTCATCTCGATGAAGCCGGACTTGGCTTCCAGACGCGCCACCATGTCGTGCAGCATGCTGTCGAACGATTCCACGGAAATCTCGCGTTCATGCTCGTTGAGTATCTCGACAAAGCGCGACATGTGCGTGCCCTTGAAGTTGTGCGGCAGATGCACATACATGTTGAAAGTGGCAATCGTGTGCTGCACACCGACACTCTTATCCTTGACCCTGACCGGGTGCCGTATCCCTTTGATGCCGACCCGATTGATCGCCAGATGACGTGTATCGGCGGAGCTTTGCACGTCAGCGATATGATGAGGAGCGGGAGAATTCATGGTTAGTGTCCTGTCGAGTTGCAAGAATGGCGTATTATACCCAATCCCGACAAATTCAGTCGGTCAATTTACGCTTGATGCTGACGAACAATCCGTTGGCATCCAGACCGCAATCCGCCAACAAACCGGCATGGTCGCCCTGCTCGATGAAGCGGTCCGGCAAACCGAGTTGCAGAAGCGGGACTGCGATATCGTGCTGCAGCAGACTTTCCGCCACCGCACTGCCGGCACCGCCCTGTACCGTGTTTTCCTCCACCGTCACCAGCAGTTCATGCTCGCGCGCCATGCGCTGCACCAATTCGGCATCCAGCGGCTTGACGAAGCGCATGTTCACTACGGTTGCGTCGAGACGTTCCGCAGCCGCCAGCGCGGGGGCCAGCATGGCGCCGAACGACAGGATCGCCACGCGCTTGCCAGCGCGCCGCAACTCGCCTTTGCCGATCGCCAGAGCGCGCATCTCGGGGTTGGTCGCCACGCCGGGTCCGGTGCCGCGCGGATAGCGCACCGCAGTCGGCGTATTCAACTGGTAGGCGGTATAAAGCATCTGCCGGCACTCGTTCTCGTCGGCCGGAGCCATCACCGTCATGTTAGGGATGCAGCGCAAATAGGAAAGATCGAAGCTGCCCGCGTGCGTAGCGCCATCCGCGCCGACCAGCCCGCCGCGGTCGATGGCCAGCATCACCGGCAGATTCTGAATCGCGATATCGTGGATCAACTGGTCATAGGCGCGCTGCAGGAAGGTCGAGTAGATCGCCACCACCGGCTTGTAGCCGTCACAGGCCAGGCCCGCGGCAAACGTCAGGGCATGCTGTTCTGCGATGCCGACATCGAAGTAGCGCTCGGGATAGGATTGCGCGAATTCGGTCAGACCGGAACCCTCGCACATCGCCGGCGTGATGCCCACCAGCCGTTCGTCCTGTCCGGCCATGTCGCACAGCCACTGCCCGAACACCTGGGTGTAGCTGAGCTTGGGCGCCAGCCCTTCGGCATTGACCGGTGTTGGTTTGGGAATGATGCCGCTGGTCCGGTCGAATTTGCTCACGCCGTGATACAGCAGGCAATCCTCTTCGGCCAGCGCATAGCCTTTGCCCTTTTGCGTGACGACATGCAGGAACTGCGGACCGGTCAGTTTGCGGATGTTGCCCAGGGTATCAAGCAAAACGTCCGTGTCGTGCCCGTCGATAGGCCCGATGTAGTTAAAGCCGAATTCCTCGAACAACGTTCCCGGCACTACCATGCCCTTGAAATGTTCTTCGGCACGTTTGGCAAACTCGAGCACCGGGGGCATGACCTTGAGCATCTTCTCGCTGCCGCGCCGCATCGCGGAATAAAAGCTCCCGGATATCAGTTTGGCCAGGTAATTGTTCAGCGCGCCGACCGGGCGCGAGATCGACATATCATTGTCGTTCAGGATGACCAGCAGGTTCGCATCCATCGCACCGGCGTTATTGAGCGCTTCGAAGGCCATGCCTCCGGTCATTGCGCCATCACCGATGATCGCAACTACACGCCGCTCTGAACCTTCCAGCTTTGCGGCCACCGCCATGCCCAGCGCGGCACTGATCGAGGTGCTGGAATGGCCGGTGCCGAATGTGTCGTAAGGACTTTCATCGCGCTTCGGAAAACCGGCGAGACCGCCTGCCATGCGCAATCTGCTCATCCCCTCACGCCGCCCGGTAAGAATCTTGTGCGCATAGGTCTGGTGCCCAACATCCCAGACCAGCCGGTCATCCGGTGTATTGAAGATGTAATGCAACGCAATGGTCAGCTCTATGGTGCCCAGGTTGGAAGACAAATGTCCGCCGGTCTTGCTGACCGACTCGATCAAGAACTCGCGCAACTCCTTTGCCAACTCAGGCAATTTCGCGCGATCGAGCTGACGCAGGTCGTCGGGGGTATTGATGGTATCGAGCAATGGATACATTAAGGAACCTCTGATCAAGTCCAGCATGGCCGCGCATTCGGCCTTGCGGGATGGGATGCAAGAAAGGCGACGACGCGAATGGTAGCGGCCATGACACGGTGCGCGAAGCGGTTAGTGCGGGAATGGCCGCCAGCGGTTGCTCCCGCAAGCGGCTGGCTACGCCAGTAACGTGTCGCGACCGCGCCCTTCGCTAGCAGTAGCACCCCCGACACGGTGCGCGAAAGTGTCCGGTGCGGGAGGGGGTTGCAAGCGGCTGCTCCCGCAATCGGCTGCTGCGCAGTAACGTGTCGCAGCCGCACGACGCAGACCGCCCGCAAAGCCAATGCCCTTGCGGGTTGCGACAAAAACGGACGCTCGCGGTGTTGCGCTCCTTGGCATCGTAGAATAACTGCTGCCATGACACGGTGCGCGAAGCGGCTGGTGCGGGAATGGCAGCAGGCGGCTACTCCCGCAATCGGCTGGCTTCGCCAGTAACGTGTCGTAGCCGCTACCGGCGTCGCGCGCCTTGCGATCATTCCGTTTTTGTCAGCAACGCGGTTCATGATGGACTTAATCAGAGGTTCCTTAACCCCGCTGACTTGAGGCCGCAAAATTTCGATTTTACGGCACGGATGCTGCATGCTGATTTATCGATAAATCAAATAGCCATCTGACTAAGCTGTCGCACAAAAGCAACAACAAGTCATTGGAAATGGCTTTACCAGCATGCACAGTGTCATTTCTGCACAAATATACTGAATCGTAGCGGATTGCCTGACTTTGTTATAATGCGCTCTTCGATAAAACAACTAACCATTCGACTTGGCTATCAAAAGGCGATAGCCAAGTCGCTGGTTATGCCGAGGGCTGCACAATATGAGCAACATCCAAAAAGCGCTGACCTTTGATGACGTTCTGCTCGTTCCTGCCTATTCAAATGTATTGCCTCGAAATGTCAGTCTGCGCACCCAACTTACCCGCAATATTAGTCTGAACATCCCGCTGTTGTCCGCGGCGATGGATACCGTGACCGAGTCACGGCTTGCGATCGCGCTGGCTCAGGAGGGAGGGATCGGCATCCTGCACAAGAACATGTCTGCCCAGGCCCAGGCTGCCAAGGTCGCGAAAGTAAAGCGCTTTGAAAGCGGCGTCGTCAAGGATCCGATAACCATTACTCCGGACATGACGGTGCGCAA
>JBARHM010000545.1:0-1812 GCA_049799235.1 Gallionella sp. | reverse complement strand
GTCCACACACAGGGCATCCATAAAACACTTCGGAAACGCAGCCAGTTTCACCATCGGTTAGTTCACCATAGGTCTCGCAGGCTCAACCGCGACGGCCAGAATCAAACGACGAAGGAGGATTAAAAGGGAGCCGCGCAGTCGTTGGTGCGGCACCGTGTTGAGAAGATTCACGTCAGCGAAATTCGCGTCCCCCCTGAAGCTCCTATGAAAATACCCTTGAGGGGCTACCAATCCGCGTGTGAGCGGCTGGTTCACTCATGCAGGCAATACCATCGATGCTGAATTGGCTTCAAGGGTGACCGTGTAGCCAAGTTTCTGCAGTCGTTGAACCAGGTTTTGCTCCAGCCGACAACGATGGAGTTGGTCGAAGTAGTTGCTGCCCAACTCGACATAGGTCGCCTGGCGATTGAGGACATGATAAGCGATCACCAACAGGCTGTGGCCCACGGCTACCAAAGCCCGTTTCTTACCTCGCCGGCCCACCAGACGACGGTACTGAGCGGACAGGTAGGTGTCTTGGGTGTGGCTGGCACCGTGGGCTGCTTCAATCAACGCCTGCCGCAGCCACCGGTTCCCCTTGCGGGTTTTGCCGCTCTGGCGCTTGCCTCCGCTTTCGTTGTGCCCCGGACACATGCCCGCCCAAGAAGCCAGATGATGGGCGTCGGGAAATCGGTTCATGTCCGGGCCGATCTCGGCCAGCAACACTTCGGCGATCGAGCGGTTGATTCCCGGAATCGTGTCGAGCCGCTCGATCTCGGCCTGGAAAGGACGCAACCGCTCTGCAATCTCGCCACTGAGCCGCCCGATCGCTTCGTCCAAATAGTCGATATGGCTCAGCTGTTCGACCAGCAGAAAGCGGTGATGCGCGCGCACCCGGCCGTTGAGGGCTTGCTTCAACTGCGGAAGCTTGTTCCGCAGCCGCCCCTTGGCCAGTTCGGCCAACTGCTCGGGGTCAGTCGCGCCGGCCAGGATCGCCTCCAACATCACCCGTCCCGACTTGCCCATCACATCGGTCGCCACCCCGGCCAGCTTCAGGTTGGCGTCTTCCAGCACCTTTTGCAGCCGGTTGACGATCCGCACCCGCTCTTGCACCAGCGAGGTCCGATAGCGGGTCAGATCCCGCCAGTCCCGCTGCGACTGGGGCGGAATGAAGCTGGCTTTCAACAACCCATGCTGCAGCAACTCGGCAATCCATTCGGCGTCCTTCACGTCGGTCTTGCGCCCCGGCACCGCCTTGATGTGGTGGGCATTGACCACCAGCAATTCCAGATGCCCTTCCAGCAGGTTATAAAGCGGCTTCCAGTACACCCCCGTGCTCTCCATAGCCACGTGCGTGCAACCGGAACTGGTCAGCCAATCCGACAGCCGCAACAGATCCTCGGTGTAGGTCTCGAACCTCTGCACGTGCCGTGTTTCTTCGCCCTGCTCATCGATCCTGAGCAAACACGCCACCACGAACTTCTTATGCACATCCATGCCACAGCAACACCGGTAGAGGATCTCCATCGTTTGCCTCCGTTTCAGTTGTCACTCACGCTGGCGGGGCGTCCTCCTGTTCAAGAGTCTCCGATGCGCGCTTCCCACGGGGGGAGCAACAGGTGGTGGTGCCTGAGAACACCCAGATCCAACTGTGAAACGAGCTCGCAGCACCAAGCGAATCTACGATCTCTCTTCACCAACGCGAGTCGCTGCGACGATACCATTTTCATCGGTCGTGGCGCCGCAACGCGGCATGAAAAACTGTGAAGAAATTGAATCGAGGCGATCCTGACGTATCACAGCTCAAAATCCGCAGCCCAAAACGCGCGCGGA
>JBARHM010000544.1:0-3109 GCA_049799235.1 Gallionella sp. | reverse complement strand
ATGCGCCTTCTCTTCGATACGGTCGAGTCGTGAAAGCAACTCCTCCATGTTCTGGCCCTCACCGCGCGTTTCCAGATCATGTTCAAGGAACCTCAGTTCTCCGTACAACCGGAATATCCGCCGCTGGATCTGCCAGCCGTACAACGCCGGGAATAACCGCAACAATGGATAGAGCACGCCGACCAGGGGGATCAGCAGGACCAGCAGCCGGCCGATCAGCACAGCCAGCCAGAATGGGAGATGCTGCTGCAGGAAGGGGCTGCCAGACCGGTAAAACTGGCGCGCCTGGTCGCTCAGCGGAAGGTCGATCGACTCTGCCGCCGGGAACTGCCCGGGCTTCTGGAACATTCCCGGTCCTGAATGGATCTCCTCGGCAGCCTTGAGGAGGAGGAACTGGAGCGCCGGATGGAGTTCTCCGCGCACGACGAGATTCGCCTTCGGCGCGATCAGGAACACATCCGAGGCGGGACGATTGTTCGCGAGGTCGATGACGCCTTCGGGCAGCACGACCTTGTTCAAGTAAGGATACAGCGCGAGATAGGCATCGGTCCGGGGAAAGTTTGCCGGCTCGATGCCATGTGCGGCCAACAGCCGTTGTACAACAGGAGCATCCCAGGAACTCAGCAAGATCGCAGCATCTATCTCGCCGCGGATCGCCCTCTCGCCGGCTTCCTGGGGCGTGAGCGAAAGCAGTTCGGCAAAGCCCTGATCGATCCCGTTCCGCTTTAACAGCTTAAGCGCAAGTTCCCTGCTCCCGCTGCCCTCGGGCCCGATGGATATCTTCTTGCCCCGCAAGGACTGTATTCCCTTTCGCGCGTATTTGTCGCTTGCGAAGAACCACAACGGCTCATAGAAGACGGTGCCGAGGGACACGAGATCGGGCGATTCCTTCGCGCTTGTGATGCCGCTCTGCAGAAAACCCACGTCCACGCCCGAACCGTGATCCCGGAGCTTCGCCAGGTTCTCAAGGGCTCCCGCGGTCGGCAACAGACGCAACTCGATCCCATCGCGTGCGAGGATCTCCTGATAGCGCTTTCCGAAATTTTCATATGCACCGCCCTCGGGCCCGGTGACCATGGTCAAGGTGCGCGGAGGCATCGGCCGCACAAAATCGGCGGCAAACCACAAGACTACTGCGGCAAGCGCCACAACGGCGATCACAGCGATCACGATCAGGAGTCGATGCGTTTGGAAGTAGTCTCTGATCATGCTGACCGTACCCAATCATTCTTGAATAATCAAATCAATCCTGATTATCAAGCGTTGCATATTTGAGAACAACATTCGAAGCGAATCAATGCAGGGGGAAATGTGATCGACGATGGGAAACGCAGTTTTAATTTGTCCGCTTTTCATTTGATGGGATCACTCGCCATTTCACGAGGCTGTCAAAAGGCTTTGCATAGCCATGCGTCCAAGTCACCAAAAATTTGGCCACATAAGCCGCTGGTTAACGATAGCCTAGTGGCTGGTCATGTTCCGCTTCTAAACGGCTCACCTAAAAGATAAGTGGCAGCGAAGTGAGGACCTGCGTCAGAACAGCATCGACCCGTAGAGCTGCCAGCCGCCGGTGCGCCAGTCAAGCGAAGCGTTGGAACCGCTTTCATCTTTCTTGGCCGATGCGTTCAATAGACTGTAACCCAAGCCGCCCCAGATGTTCCCGTACACGCGATACTCACCCGCCACACTTGCATCGACGACGTTTGCATCGATGTTATTTATTTTTATCTTGAAACCGCCGGCATGGCCCCTCATGCGCCAACTATCGTCAATTGCCCAATCCCCGGAAAACCCGATCGCCGGCAGCGGCGCGGTGATAGTGGAGCCGGCGGTGGAGTCGGTTATCGTGCCGACGGGCGTGATAAGTGTGCCGCTTAATTTGGTCCCAAGCTCCGCAACATTGAGGCCGATCATGCCCGCAATCTCCACGGTGTCCGTTTTATGAAACGAATAGTCATAGCCCAAAATAAAGACTTCCCACTTCGCCTCGGTGTTTATGTTGCTGCCGGCGTTTATGGTGAGATCCCCATGCCCCGGAATATTGATGGGTCCGATGTCTCTGTCCAGCACCCTAGACGCGCTGCGGTCGAGCTGATAGTAACCAAGGTATAGCCGGTGCCGATCGGCGAAGCGCCAATAGCCATCGAAGCGTGCACCGCCGAGGCTGTTGTCGAGGCCAAGATCCTGTTCCGGGTTGATATCGCCGGGTGGTGAGCCTCCCGTCACGCCGACGGCCACCCTCGAGTCGAAATTGGGGCGGTAGTAGCCGAGATTGAGCTTGAACATTTCCTTGCCAAATGCAATCGCCTCGTCCGCGGCAACGGCGTCACTGCCTGTCCCGACCACCACCGCAAACACTGCGGCAAATGCAACTGCGATACGCAACCAGTTCGGCAATTTCATCATGATATCCTCCTGAATAGATTTGACAGAAGTGTAGCACCCATTTTCTGGCAGGTCATTAGCATCTGTCAGCGCCAATGATCTCATGTGCGGTCACCAAGAGTTATTCGACATCGGACAATGATAATATTCTTGCTCACAGCAACTGTTAATAATATTACCGATTCCGGCGCTGTAACCGCGGCTAGAACTCCGCTGCCAGCGAGAAAATCGCGAATCGATTGTCACTGTCATCTGGATTGAATACATAAAGCCCTAACGTCACCTTGCCTGTCATCAGTTGCGCAAAACCTCCGCGCTGGATATCACGATCGCTGCTGTAGACGCGCGTGCGCTGGCCGACGAGGCCGAAACGCAGCCAGTCCAGGGGACTGAAGCCAAGTTCGCTCCACGCGTAGGTGTAGCTGTCTTCCTTGGCATTGGTGTCATACATGTATTCCGACTCGATATAAAAATCGGTGATGCCATACACCACGCTCGCCTCGAAACCCGGTGCTATACCCTGTGTTGCACCGAACACAGCGCCGATGATAGGCGTCAAGTCGTAGGTCAACTTGTCACCCCCCGAGAACTTCCAGCCGGCGAACAACGAGCCGGCATCGAGCGCCTCGTAGTTGTAGCGCGCCTCGAGATGCAGCGGCCCGCGCTCGGCTATGGCGACAGCGAGCAGGAAGTCGCTCTGATCGTTGAGCGAGTAGTACATGCC
>JBARHM010000543.1:0-3047 GCA_049799235.1 Gallionella sp. | reverse complement strand
CTGTGACGCGCTCGGCAATGAAGGTTTCCGCGTGCTGGGCATCGCGTGGAAGCAAGTGCCGCCGGAACATCAGCACGCCGTGGTGGACGATGAAGCCGCGCTGGTGTTCGCCGGCTTCGCGGCGTTCCTCGATCCGCCCAAGGAAAGCGCGGCAAACGCGCTGGCGGCGCTTGCCCGTGACGGCGTGGCGGTAAAGATCGTCACCGGAGACAACGAGCATGTGACGCAATACATCTGCACTCGACTCGGCATGAAGGTGACCGGCATCCTGACCGGCAGCGAAGTCGGAAAGATGGACGACCTCGCGTTGCAGGCGCGCGCCGAGGAAGCGAATTTGTTCTGCCGGATGTCTCCGGCGCAGAAGAACCGGGTGATCCTGGCGCTCAGGGCGCGCGGCCACGTGGTGGGCTATCTGGGGGACGGCATCAATGACGCGCCCTCGCTGCGCACCGCGGATGTCGGACTGTCGGTGGATTCCGCGGTGGACGTCGCCAAGGAGGCGGCCGACATGATCCTGTTGCGTCATGACCTCGGCGTGTTGCACAGCGGTGTCATCGAGGGGCGCAGGACATTCGGCAACATCATGAAATACATCATGATGGGCACCAGCTCGAATTTCGGCAACATGTTCAGCATGGCGGGCGCCGCGGTGTTCCTGCCTTTTTTGCCGATGCTGCCGACGCAGATCCTGCTCAACAACATGCTCTACGACGTATCCGAGATACCGGTCCCGATGGACCATGTGGACCACGAAGAACTGGCGAAACCGCGTATCTGGGACATGAACTTCATCCGCAACTTCATGCTGGTAGTGGGCCCGGTCAGCTCGCTGTTCGACTTCCTCACCTTTTATGTTCTGCTTGCCGTGCTGCACGCCGACCAGGCGCTGTTCCAGACCGGCTGGTTCATCGAATCGCTGGCTACCCAGGTGCTGGTGATCTTCGTGATCCGCACCCGCGGCAATCCGCTGAAAAGCCGCCCGCATCCCCTGCTCGCTGCGACCTCGCTGGCGGTGGTCGCCATCGCCGTGCTGCTGCCGTTCACCCCCGTCGCCGCGCATTTCGGTTTCGTGCCGCCGCCGCTGAAGTATTTCATCATCCTGCCGGCGATGACCGTGGCTTATCTGCTGATGGTCGAACTGGTAAAGCGACACTATTACCGCAGGCTGGAAGCACGTTGATTCACCTGCAAGGACTTGGCCGCAGCCCCAATCATCCTGCTTTGCGGTAAGCTACACGCCTTCCAATTCAACACTAGAGATACAGCACATGGCTCAATACGTAATGTCCATGCTCCGCGTGAGCAAGATCGTCCCGCCCAAGCGGCAGATCATCAAGGACATCTCCCTCAGCTTCTTTCCCGGCGCGAAGATCGGCCTGCTCGGCCTGAACGGGTCGGGCAAATCCACCGTGCTGCGCATCATGGCGGGCGCGGACAGGGAATACGACGGCGAGGTGCAGCACCTGCCCAACATCAGCATCGGCTACCTGCCGCAGGAGCCGCAGCTCGACCCGGCCAACACCGTGCGCCAAGAAGTGGAATCCGCGCTCGGAGAAGTAATGCAGGCGCAGAAGAAACTCGACGAAGTATATGCCGCGTATGCCGAGCCGGATGCCGACTTCGACGCGCTTGCCGCCGAGCAGGCGCGGCTCGAAGCCATTATCGCCGCATCGGGTTCGGATGCCGAACACCAGCTCGAAATCGCCGCCGATGCGCTGCGCCTGCCGCCGTGGGATGCCGTGATCAAGAATCTTTCCGGCGGCGAGAAACGCCGCGTCGCGCTGTGCAAGCTGCTGCTGGAAAAACCCGACATGCTGCTGCTGGACGAACCGACCAACCACCTCGATGCGGAATCGGTGGAATGGCTGGAACAATTCCTGGTGCGCTTCCCCGGCACCGTGGTCGCGGTCACGCACGACCGCTACTTCCTCGACAACGCCGCCGAATGGATACTCGAACTCGACCGCGGCCACGGCATCCCGTGGAAAGGCAATTACTCGAGCTGGCTGGAGCAGAAGGAAGCGCGGCTGGAGACCGAGAACAAGCAGATCGACGCACACATGAAGTCGATGAAGCAGGAACTGGAATGGGTGCGGCAGAATCCGAAAGGCCGCCAGGCGAAATCCAAGGCGCGCATCGCCCGCTTCGAAGAACTCAATTCGCAGGAACACCAGAAGCGCAACGAGACACAGGAGATCTTCATCCCGGTCGGCGAGCGGCTCGGCAACGAGGTCATCGAGTTCAACAATGTTTCCAAAGCGTATGGCGACCGCCTGCTGATCGACAACCTCAGCTTCAAGGTGCCGCCCGGCGCCATCATCGGCATCATCGGCCCGAACGGCGCAGGTAAGTCCACGCTGTTCAAATTGATCACCGGCAAGGAAAAACCGGATTCCGGCGAGGTGAAGATCGGCACCACCGTGAAGATCGCGCACGTCGACCAAGCGCGCGACTCGCTGCAGAACGACAAGACCGTGTTCGACGCAATTTCCGGCGGCAACGACATCCTCACCGTGGGCAAATACGAAACCCCGGCGCGCGCCTACATCGGCCGCTTCAACTTCAAGGGCGGCGACCAGGCCAAGATCGTCGGCCAGCTTTCCGGCGGCGAACGTGGCAGGTTGCACCTGGCAATAACATTGATCTCCGGTGGCAATGTGTTATTGCTCGACGAACCGTCGAACGATCTGGACGTGGAAACCCTGCGCGCGCTCGAAGATGCGCTGCTCGAATTCGCCGGCTGCGTGCTGGTGATCTCGCACGACCGCTGGTTCCTCGACCGCATCGCCACTCACATCCTCGCGGCGGAAGGCGATTCGCACTGGAAGTTCTTCGACGGTAACTATCAGGAATACGAAGCGGATAAGCGCAAGCGTTTGGGTGAAGAAGGCGCGAAGCCCAAACGGATACGGTACAAGCCGATTAGCCGGTAATGCTGGGACAAAACCGTGGCCTGAACTGATGCCCTTCGTTAACTCTATAATGAAGTTACTTTAGTTTATTAATATTATCTGTATAATGCATAAACTAGATAAATACCAATAAGG
>JBARHM010000542.1:0-1710 GCA_049799235.1 Gallionella sp. | reverse complement strand
GCGCACGGCACCGTTGCCCGCGTTTTCACGACGTATCGCCAGCAGTTCATAGGCACGTTCAGGTATCATTTCCTCGAGGCGGTCGCTCCGCGTGAGGCTTGCATTGGTTTCCCCATCGGTGACATATACACCGAACTTGCCCTCTTTGGCCAGGACCGGTTTGCTGCTTACCGGGTCATTGCCGAACACGCGCAACGGAGGCCTTGGTGCAGCGCGCCGTCCGAACTGGCGCGGTGTTGCCAGCAGCGCAAGGGATTGTTCGACGGTAATATCGAAGAGCTGTTCTTCGCTGGCGAGCGTGCGACTTTCCTTGCCCTTGGTGATATAGGGGCCATAGCGGCCATTTTGTGCGGTGATCGCCAGGCCATCAGCCGGATCAACGCCCACCACGCGCGGCAGCGATAGCAGCCGCGCTGCGTCCGGGAGAGTGATGTGAGCCGAATCCATTGTCTTGAACAGTGACGCCATCTTCGGTTTGTCAAGCCCGGGCGGGGGAGCATCAGGAGTGCCCCACTGAACATACGCGCCGTAGCGACCGCTCTTGATAAACAGAGGCAACCCGTCGATTTCGCCGATCGGGTCGGTCCCCTTTGGCGCAGCGAGCAGTTTCAGCGCCACCTCCAGTGTCAGTTCATCGGGCGTCATGGTATCGGGAACGCTGGCCGTTTCTTCACCGCGGCGAACGTAGGGGCCGAATTTCCCGGGCTTAACCACGACTTCAAGGCCGGTTTCCTGGTCAATGCCGACGGGGAATGTGTTGATCGTTGAGGCGTCGATCTCGTCCAGGTTTATTGCAACGCGTTGCTTGAGACCAACGAGGCCCTGGTCATTGCCGAAATAAAAATCAGCGAGCCACTGTTCCTTCTTCTGCAATCCCTGCGCGATCGCATCGAGATCTTCTTCCGTGTTCGCAGTAAAACTGTAGTCGACAAGACCGGAGAAGTGCTTCACCAGCAGATTAATGACGGAGAACGCAACCCAGTTGGGTACGAGCGCCTGGCCTTTTATCCACACATAACCGCGATTGACGATCGATTGCATGATGGATGCCCAGGTTGAGGGACGGCCAATGCCCAGTTCCTCAAGTTTCTTGATGAGAGAGGCTTCGGTGTACCGCGCGGGCGGCTGCGTGACGTGTCCACTCGGTGTGACGTTTGCAATGTTGATCTTGTCACCAACAGCAAGCTTCGGCAGCAGCGCTTCACGCTTGCTGTTCTCGGTATCGTCATCGGTGGATTCCTCGTACACCTGCCGGTAGCCTGCAAAGTCGATCGTCGTGCCGCTCGCGGTGAATTCGCAGTCAGTTCCCTTGCTTAGTGCGCCCAGCCGTATGCTGACGGTGGTGCCGTTCGCATCCGCCATCTGCGAGGCGAGCGTGCGCTGCCAGATCAACTCATACAGGGAAAATTCCTGGGGGTTAAGATCACTCTTGAGTTCGCGCGGCGATCTCATCGGCGTGCTCGGACGGATCGCTTCATGAGCTTCCTGGGCATTTTTCACTTTTGATGAGTAGCTGCGAGGGGTCGGAGCGAGGTACTGCTGACCGTATAACTTCCGCACTTCTGCGCGGATTTCTGCAAGCGCCTCATCGGAGATTATCACATTGTCCGTCCGCATATAGGTGATGAAACCGCGCTCATATAACCCCTGCGCGACACGCATGACCTGTGCTGCGGACAGCCGCAATTTCCGGCCGCCTTCCTGCTGGAG
>JBARHM010000541.1:0-1841 GCA_049799235.1 Gallionella sp. | reverse complement strand
GCCCTACCCCTACCTGATTCTCGATGCGCGCTACGAGCGGGTGCGTGACAGCGGCGTGATCGCCCACCAGGCCGTACTCATCGCCATCGGTATCAATTGGGAGGGTAAGCGGCAGGTGCTGGCGGTCGAAATGGCGAACCGGGAGAGCCAGAGCAGTTGGAAGGACTTCCTCCTGCGCCTGAAGGAACGCGGCCTGTCGGGCGTCGAATTCGTCGTCTCCGATGACCACGCCGGGCTCAAGAAGGCGATCGACCGAAGCCGCCTGGCAGCGCTGTTATGTGCATTTCCTGAGGAACGCCCTGGATTACCTGCCACGCAAGGCCGACGACGATTGCCTCCAGGAGCTGCGCTGGATCTATGACCGGCGTGACATTCAGGAAGCTCAGCAGGACTTGGCGGCCTGGATCGGCAAATGGCAGGGCAAGTACCCGAAGCTGGTGGACTGGGTGGAGGGCAACATCATCGAGACGCTGACCTTCTACCGATTACCGCGGGCGCACCACAAGCATCTGAAGAGCACGAACATGCTGGAACGGCTGAATGAGGAGATCAAGCGCCGAACGCTGGTGGTGCGCATCTTCCCGAATACCGAATCCTGTCTGCGGCTGATTCGGGCCCTGTGCGTGGAGACCCACGAAACCTGGTTGGAGGACAACCGGTATCTGAACATGACGTTCCTGGCGGAACAGAAAAAGGAGTTGCTGAGACTGGCCGCCTGAAGCGGCCGCGCGCTGTGGGTGCCGCTCCGGGCTAAGCCCTGCGCGTCACCCACAGCGCAAAAACATCAACCGAATACCCGATCAACATATTTGCACAACTTGACGCACACAACTCCTTACGGAAAGGTTTGCATTAGGCCGAGGTCCAGAGGGCATCCAGAATTCTAGAACGGCTGTATTAGGATCAGAAAGCCGCCAAAGAGCTTGCAAACGTCATGTGTCTCTTGAGGGTCGGGAAGACTCATTGGCAGTGTTTGACAGCGGCCGCTCGGTTCGACTTTTCGCCTATATCGCGCAGCTTAATGGATGAAGATGGACGCCCGAATTAACAGGATGGCAGGCAGGCCCTGGCTGGGTGCGAATCAGTAGCGCCAAAAACAAGATAAGAATAAGCGTTCAATAACATTAGAGAACAGTGTTATTCTTATTCGTATCCGAAAATTATTGATCAACACCCTGTTGGCGAACCCGGAATTTTTCTGCACTTGGTGCAGTTTTGGATTCACTTTCTGTTTCTGGGAATTAGGAGCAACAAATGAACACTCAAGTCTTGGAAGTCAAGAACAAGTCGCGGCACTGGATGATGTGGGCTGTGCTGGCCATCATCGTTGCGTTCCTGGCCTACACCAACATTGACACGCTCAAGCCGGCGGCAAGAAAGGCTTACGATAAACTGGGCGTAGCGGTTAGCAGCTTTGAGCCGGCGAAATCGGCAAGCACAGCGTACGACAAACTGAGCGCCGCGGTAAGCAGCGTTGTCCCTGCGGACTCGGCAAACATGACCGACGACAAACCAGGCGCAGCGGCCAGCAGCGTTGTCGTGCCTGAATCGGCAAGCACTGGAACATTTGCCTTCAATGCGGCGCCAGCAGTCACGATCGATACTGCACGCCGCGCATTCACGCAAGGTGACTTGCCCGGTTCATTGAATGCCTACTGGGAATACATCGCTCGCAATCCCGGCGATATTGACGCTCGTGGCGAGCTTGGCAACGTCTATTTGCTGAGCGGAAACGTGCGGGAAGCCGCACAAACCTACTACGAACTATCGAAGATGCTGATCGACCAGAATCAGCCGGATCTCGTACCCGATCTGCTTCCGGTGATTGCTATGGTCAATCC
>JBARHM010000540.1:0-2661 GCA_049799235.1 Gallionella sp. | reverse complement strand
GACACCGATAAGGCCAAAGCCGACCATGCGCGGGACTCTTCCGAGGATGGTGATGCACAGAAAATGGACTACCCCCGCGCCCAGGATCACAAAGACTCCCATTTGGAAGAAATGGGGGACCCGAATGGGATTGAAGACCGCGAACAGGCCGATGCACATCGGGATGCAGATATGCCCGTCGCCGATCTGCGAGCTCAGGACGATATCCTGCCTGCCGATACGCGTGTAATACAGCGCGAGGAAGGCATTGGGCACGACCATCAACAGGCCGCTGAACCAGCCCAGCCTGGCAAAGCTCAGATACGGGCTATCGTTAGTCCTGACCCACTCCACAAGGTGGTCGACCGAGAAATAGACGCAGTAGGCGCTGACGCCGAGCAGCACGATGTCGATCAGGAGCGACCAGTGGAACACTTTGTTTTTGCGGATATTGTCCTTGAGCACTTCGAACACGTGCAATACCTGCCAGAACAGGAACAGGCCGACCAGCACCAGGCCGTCATAGAAGTCCAGCACCCCGTCCTTGGCCAGGGCCCAGAGCGTGCCGGTGAACAGGAACAATGCGATCAGGGTGAACAGCAGATTCAGCCGGTTGATGCGATGGAATTCCGCGTGCATCTTGGCTTCCCGCTTCGAGACCCCTTTTTGAATCGCGGCCGTTGAGCCAAAGATGGCGGCCAGACCGAGGATCAACGTCAGGTTGGTGGCATTGTTGACGAGACAGTTCTCGATGACCAATCCGCCATTGCTGGCCGCACTGCTCATGATATAGGCGAAGACGAGATTCGGGAACCCGGAGCAGTAAGGCATAATCAGCGTGCCGAGGACGGTACCTTCGAAGCCCTTGCTCTCCATTGCGTGCAGACGCCAGATCATCATCAGACTTGCCGCGATGAACACGACAAGAAGTATCAATGGATGTACAAGATATCCCTGGATATTTTCGATTGAGATGTTCACGGCTGATATGAGGAAAGGCGAGTCGTGATTCTACCTTGCCTGAGGGAAAATCTTTCGAGTAGAGACTTTAGTGATGCGATTCACAGCGCCTATCGGGTGGGTGCATTCCTTGTCCGCTTTAGGTAAAATGTGCGCCTTCTTAATAAGGCGGGTCGCCATGAAAAATACTCTCACTCTTCAGGCTAATGAGGCAGCCGAGCGCATCGTTCGATATTTCCAGGCCAACGGGTTTGCCGGTATATCCGAGGCACTCATCATCCGGATACGCCCGAAGGGGGGTGACAGGACGGAGATCGACGCGGCTTTCGAGGCGGCGCATGAACAGGAGATCCCTCCCCCTGTGCAGCAGTATTTCGAGATACGCCCCTTCGCGCACTACTCGGATATTCGCAGCTTCGATGAAGCGAGATCGGCCATTCAATCCGATTTTACCGAAGCACTGCGCATGGAGGTTCCAAGGGTGTTCTTCGATCCGGCTCCCGTCGTGATCGATGATGCAATGGCGACTGGTTCCAAATACGACGTGCTGATGAAGATCACAGACAATCTCGATGGGTACGCTATCGGTATTCTCCTGAATGATCCAGATGCCTCGTTCCTTGAATATATCGGAACTCACCACGGAGACGATTGGCAACAAATTATGGGTAATTTTGAAATCACGACATCATCCTTAGCTTCTGAAATTAAGCTGTAATGACGAGTAGATCAATTCGATCCTCAGACTTCTGAGCAGGTCTGTGGCAGAAGGACGGGATTGCCCGCTTAGGCGGACTTCGCCCCATGGAATTGAATGCCGGAAAACGGCCAGTCGCCAACGACAGCAATGAGTCGAGAGCAGACGGGCCCAAGTTCCGCTATATGTTGCGGATTCAACCGGTCGTTAGCCGAACTTGGCGAATGGCTTGTTCCGGGCAATGAAAAGTTCAGTTTTGGTGGGTACGTTGAAATTCCCCCAAAAACGACAATGGTTGACGTGGTACCAATGCCCCAGAACAGTTGGATTATTTGCAGCAGAAATGCTGCTCATGCAGCAATAAACACACTGTTAGTGTTTAAGTTACAGCGAACGCACCAGATCGCCGCGCACGAACCCGCACAACGGGCTCTTTATTTTTTTTCTCAGCGCGATCACCTTGAATAACTCGCCCATTTCCGATGGGCTGGTGAGCTTTTGCAACTGCGCCGAGAGCGGCAGGTAAACACGCAGATCGTCCGGCGAAGTGTCTTTGAGCAGACCGGTGATACCGCAGTTGATCAGGAAGTGTGCCTGCGAGGTGTAGCCGGCCAGTTCCAGTCCGGCATCGATGCCGCTTTCGGCGATGCCGGTGAAATTCACGTGCGCGGTGACGTCCTGCAGTCCGGGCAGAAGAAATGGGTTGTCGTGGGCGTGATGGCGATAGTGGCACATCAGGGTGCCGTTGTTGCGCTGAGGGTGATAATACTCGCGCGCGCCGAAACCGTAGTCGATGAACAGCACAGTTCCCTGTCCCAGAATATGCGCAAGGCTGTTGATCAGGCCGCGCGCCGCGAGGCAGATTTCGCTGACATAATCATCCGGCACGCTGATCTGCTGTGCGGCATGCAACAGGGTTTCATCGCTGATCGGGCGTTCCTGCCAGATAAAAGCGCGATCGCTCATTCCTACGCCGCGCTCCAGCAATACCAACCCCCTCGCCCCTTCGGGGAGAGGGGTAGGGG
>JBARHM010000539.1:0-2732 GCA_049799235.1 Gallionella sp. | reverse complement strand
GGACAGGACGTACCCGATAATGACGCCGACAAGCGGGCCGATGGTCTCACTGCGGAGAACATTCACAGCGCCGAGCGCAAGCATCAGAGGCAGCACGAGTACGATCGAGATGAGCTGAACGGTCTTTGCCCCGATCACCGCGTTCTGTTTTATGATGAGATAGAAGATGCCTGCCAGTCCTCCCGCCATGATGAGCGCCGCGATCACTGCGATCCATATCTGAGCCATTTTTTGACCTCCGTGCCATGAATTGTATAATCCGGGACCAGGGGTCCCCTTCCTGAATCTGCATTATAGGCCAAGAGAAGAGCGTTTGTCAAAGACATCTGTGCGGTTCAGCGAGTCCAAAACCGAAACATTTACTGGTATTTTTTTTAAAAGCAGGTAAAATAATCCCGTAGTGTCCGGTGATTTCCCCGGACACGGCAACAACTTGCCATAATGAACCATGAGGAGCTGGTATCAATAAGGTCCTGTACTCATTCGGACTGATCATCGCTGCGGGATACGCATGGAGGTTCTTTAACCCCGGCGGGCTTGACCGCAACCGGGTGCGTCACTCGCTGAGCGTGGCGGTGTTCAATTTCTTCATTCCCGCGCTGGCCTTCGGATTGATGGCAAGCGCTCCTGTCGACCGGAGTCTCATTTCCATTCCGCTGACGGGCGCTGTCGTCGTCCTGGCGTCCATTGCGGCTGGGTTTGCTGCCTATCGGCTGTTGCCGTGGTTCAGGGATATACCGCGTCCGGCCGTCGGCATCATGATCATTTCGGCTGCGTTTGGCAACGTGATGTATCTGGGGCTCCCGGTCATCACCGAGATGCTCGGCGCGCAGTATGGATATGTGGCGGTCCTGTACGATCTGCTTGCGTCAACACCGATCCTGCTGACGATCGGGGTGTTCATCGCCGCCCGGTATGGGAGCGGAAAGACCGTGTCAGTCGGCGCATCACTCAAGCGCGTGTTCCTGCTTCCGCCGCTTTGGGGAGTGGCCGCCGGCATTGCCGTCCGTCTCGCCGGGATTACGACGCCGCAGCCGGTGCTGGATGCCGTCGGGCTTATGGGCAGGGCGGTGGTCCCGATCATGATATTCACCGTGGGCCTGGCGTTAGATTTCCGCGATGTAAAACGGCTCGCGATCGCGGTGCCGGCGCTCGCGATCAAACTCATGCTTGCCCCGGCCCTGGCCTGGTGGATCGGATCCCGGTTCGGGATGAGGGCAGACGTGCTCAAGGCAACCACCATTGAGGGCGCGATGCCGGTGATGGTGCTTTCACTCGTGATCGCTGATGAGTTTGACCTCGATGTGCCGCTTGCTGCGGCGTGCATTACCGTTTCGACGGTTGCATTGTTCTTCACGATGCCGGCGATGATGAAACTACTTTATTAAAGTTCTTAAAAGCGCTGTGAACTTTTTTCGTCATTCCCGTGAAAACGGGAATCCAGAAGTGGATAATTTGAAAAATCACTGGGTACCCGCTTTCGCGGGTATGACGAAGGGGGAGATTAACGCTGCCGTTAAGCGCGAAATTTGTGAAAGGTCACTATGGACTCTAAACACGGTAATACGCACAAACACGAGGAGCACAGCGGACACAGTCATGCCGACCACGGGCACGACGACCACGAGGAGCATGAGCACGGACTTGTCGACGTGACGATCCAGCTCGAGGATGAACATATTCCAGCGCTGGATGAGACGGCCGCAGAGCTTACGAAAGAGCTGAAACAGCCCTGGGACCGCGGGGCCGTGGTGCGGCTTGCCCTGAGCGAGTTTTTCTCGCGTCGGGGGAAGATCACATAGCTTCAATTCAAATTGCAAAATTCAAAATGAAAAGGTTAAAATGAACGAGCAGATTTAATCATTTTGCCTTTTACAGTTTGCATTTTGCACTATTCCATGAGGTCCCTATGGCCTACTCATTCGTGAACAAGCCGTACCTGATCGACATCCATGTGCACGGCGCGGGTGATTACGACACCCGCACGCGGCGGCAGGACGATATTCTCCGTATGGCCGGCATTCACGGCGATCGGGGGACATCGGCGATGCTACCCACCATCTATCCCGGTTCCATCGAGACCATGCGCGAGAACATGGCCGCTGTGCAGCGCGCCAAGGACACCCAGCGCGATGGCTCCAGGATCCTCGGTGTACACGTCGAAGGGCCTTTCCTGAATCCCGAGCGGGCAGGTGCGCTCGACGGGAAAAGCTTTGTCGAACCGTCGATTGATCTATTTTCACAGCTCGTTGAGGATTTCGAAAAGCTCATCAAAATCATTACGATTGCCCCCGAACTGCCGGGCGCCCTTCGCGTGATCGAGCATTGCCGCGAAAAGGGTTTTCTCGTGCAGATGGGACACAGCGATGCGTCGTTCGAACAGGCCGAGGAGGGCAAGCGCGCCGGCGCCACCGGCATCACCCATGTGTTCAATGCCATGCGCGGCTTCCACCACCGCGAGCCCGGCCTTGCCGGATTCGGTCTCATGGACGAGGACGTCTACGTGTAGGTCATCGCGGACATGGCACACCTGCACCCGCAGAGCCTCAAAATGCTTTTCGACATGAAATCGCCTGACAAGATAATCCTCATCTCGGATTCGGTAAAAGGGCCGAATTGGGGAAGCGGCCCTATCCGGGGCGTGGGCGGCGCTCTCATGGGGAGCGGTATTGCGCTGGCGGATGCGGTGAAGAACCTGGTCGCGCTCGGCGTGCCTCAGGAGCGGGCGTTCC
>JBARHM010000538.1:0-7278 GCA_049799235.1 Gallionella sp. | reverse complement strand
AATGTAAAGGGCAAGACAGGCACTTTCAGCATCGATACCTCAGGTCGCTGGACTTATGTTTCCGACGGCGCGTTGGACTGGATCAGCGAGGGCAAGACAGCCAGCGATATCTTTACCGTTTCTAGTTCCGATGGCACCAAGACCACAGTCCAGGTCAACATCACTGGAACCAACGATCCCGCAATACTGGGTTCTGCAACGCTAGTGCTCGATGAAACCAACGAACCGTTGAAGCCCACCGGCAAACTGAGCATTCAGGACGTTGACAGCCCTGAGACGTTCATTGCTCAGACCAACGTCAAAGGCAATAACGGCACCTTGAGCATCGACGCTTCAGGTCAATGGACCTACGTTGCGAAAAGTGCGTTCAACGAGATGAACGTCGGGCAGAGCGTCAGTGACAGCTTCACTGTTTCCAGTTCGGACGGCACAACCACTTCGGTACAAATCACCATCAATGGCACTAATGACCCAGCCGTAATGGGACCCCTCAGAGTGTCGTTGACAGAAACCAATGAGGCACTGAGAGCCACTGGCAAGGTGAACATCAGAGATGTGGACAGCCCCGCGACAATCGGGGCCAGGCACCTTGTCAAGGGCAAGAACGGCACCTTCAGCATCGACTCCGATGGTGCTTGGACATACACTGCGAAAAGCGCCTTCGACTGGCTCGGCGTCGATCAAAGCATCAGCGATTTTTTCAAGATTATCAGTGCGGATGGTACCGTTGCTTGGGTACAAGTCATCATCAGCGGCAGCAACGACCCGGCAAGCCTGAGTGCCCCCGATGTGACGCTGAGAGAAACCAACTCACCCAGAAGGACCGGCGGCAGGATTGGCATCATCGATTTGGACAGCCCTATGGCCACTGTACCTCAGAGCAATGTCGCTGGTAAGCACGGCACCTTCAATATCGATGCTTCGGGTCGATGGACCTACGTCGCGAACAGCGCGTTCGACGAACTCAACGAGAGCGAGAATGTCAGCGACAGATTCATGGTGATCAGCAAGGATGGCACAGCCACTTCAGTGAACATCACTATCGAAGGTAGCGAGGAAAGCAGATTTGACAGTAGCTGGTTCGCCGGCAGGCTTGGTATCAATCGCTCCAGCCTGAATGGCCTGGATACCAGGGATGCGGGCTTTTATGGTATCGAGGAAGGCACCACATGGAAGGTGGGCGTTCTGCAGTTGGGTGTTTACGGTTCCCTGGAATTCAACAATACTGCATCAGGCCCGATAAACTATAGCAGTACAGTAGTCGGTTTGGGGGTCAAATTGGGTATCCCGGCCGGTAAGTGGCAACCTTATGGAAAGCTGGGTTTAGCTCGCACCAATGGAAATGAAGCTGCGGATTCGATCGGCGCCGGTCATGTCTACAGCGCCTTGGGCATAGAATACAAAATAGCAGATAGCTGGAGTATCGCCGGGGAATATTCGAGATCGAACGGCGACACTGTGGTTAATGGTGTTGCGAATACGCTGCGCAACAAAAACCTCTCCATAGGCTTGAATTATTACTTCGGTGTTCCTACGCCTATACCGGAGCTTGTCAAAAAACCAGCAAAGGGATCAGCACCTCCTGCTCCAAAGCCTGTGGAGGAGCCGGCATTAGAACTGCCACTGCCAACAGAACCAGCGCCTGAAGCCGAGCCTGCCGTTGTCCCTTCGTTTGGACCGGCACCGGCAACCGAGCCAGCAACCGAGCCAGCGATTACCCCGGCATTTGGACCAACTCCCGCTCCTGCACCAGAGCCAAAACCGGCCCCAACTCCGGCTCCCGAGCCAGCGATCACCCCAGCATTTGGACCAGTGCCTGCTCCTGCACCGTAGAGGCGGTAGCATTTGTCAGGGTGTGTACATCACTGCCGCTTCCATCAGTTGTCCGGGAGGATTGGATCAAAATTGCAGATTCATGTTTGATGAAAACAGGATCGAAGGATGTTTGTCTGCAGTTTGAATTTCTCTCATCTGATATCTTCTAGTTGAAAAAGTCCGCTTTGTTGTTACCAATAACAAGCGTGCATCAGGATGGTAAGATACTCTTCCTGTATATTAATAAAGCTCACAAATGAAGCTGGCAATCGCGCAAATCAACTGTGTGGTAGGCGACCTGACGGGCAATGTTGCAAAGATAGTGCAGTATGCCGAACAGGCCAGGAAAAAGGGCGCGCAACTGATGCTTACACCCGAGCTCGGCCTGTGCGGTTATCCCCCGGAAGACTTGCTGTTGCGTGACGGATTCTGCCGGGCATGCGCGCGTGCGTTGCAAGAACTGGCTGAAAACATTTCCGGCATTTCCGTGGTGGTTGGACATCCCCATGAGCGAGATGGAAAGCTCTACAACGCAGCTACACTGATACAGGACGGTGTAATTGCCGCGACCTATCTCAAGTATGAATTGCCCAATTATTCAGTATTCGATGAGGAGCGATATTTCGATCACGGTACCGAGCCATGCTTGTTCGAGATCGCAGGGATACGATTTGCGCTGAATATCTGCGCCGATATCTGGGAAAAGGAATCTGCGAAGCTTGCCCATGAAGCCGGCGCGCAGGTGCTGTTGGTGATCAATGCATCTCCTTATGCCATCGACAAGCAGGAATCGCGCTATGAAGTTGTTCGCGAACGCATCGCCGAGACAGGCATGGCGATGGTTTATGCCAACATGGTCGGGGGGCAGGATGAGCTGATCTTCGATGGTGGTTCGTTCGCGATGGACAGTCACGGCGACCTGACCGCGCAGGGCAAGTATTTTGAAGATGAATTATTGATGCTGGAATTCCAGGATGGATTGCGCCTGGTCGGCGTACGGGCCACCGAATTGAGCTTGGAGGCTGGCGTCTATCGCGCCTTGTGTCTCGGCGTGCGCGATTACATCGGTAAAAACCGGTTTCCCGGTGTGCTGCTGGGATTGTCGGGCGGGATCGATTCTGCCTTGACGCTGGCGATCGCGGCGGATGCACTGGGTGCGGATAAAGTCCAGGCCGTGATGATGCCGTCGCCCTATACCGCACAGATCAGCCTGGATGACTCGCACGAAATGGTGAAGACGCTCGGTGTACGCTATGACGAAATCCCGATCGAACCGATGTTCCAGAGCTACCTGACAGCATTGCAACCCGCCTTTGCCGGAAGCGCCGTGGATACCACCGAGGAAAATCTGCAAGCGCGCATCCGCGGCAACTTGCTGATGGCGTTATCCAACAAATTCGGTTCGCTGGTGCTGACCACCGGCAACAAATCCGAAATGACTGTGGGCTATGCAACGCTCTACGGCGATATGGCAGGCGGGTTCGCGGTTTTGAAGGATGTCAGCAAGACACTGGTGTATCGCCTAGCGAATTATCGCAACACACTGGGCCGGGTTATCCCCGAGCGCATCATCACGCGCCCGCCAAGCGCCGAGCTCCGCGCTGACCAGACCGACCAGGATAGCCTGCCGCCTTATGATATGCTGGATCCGATCATGGCCTGTTATGTCGAGCAAAATCTCGCGATCCCGGAAATCATCGCAAGAGGCTACGCTGAAGCGGATGTGCGCCGGGTTGTGCATCTGATCCGCATCAGCGAACACAAGCGCCGCCAGTCAGCGGTGGGAATACGCATCACGGAACGCAGCTATGGCAAGGACTGGCGGTATCCGATCACGGTGCGCTATCAGGACATGTTCTAGGATAATTCCCTTTAGGCGCGAGTTTTGTTACAATGCGCCGCGTTTTGAGATGGGCTTCGAGCCCGTTTTTTATTTGTGGGCCGTGATTATGGGTACTTCTAGAAATTCAAAGCGCTAGGTGAGACAAGGCGCGAAGGAAATTTTAGCGCGCCGCATATGATTTATATGTAAGCGATTAAATTTCTTGAGCAACGCAGTATCACGACGAGATTTGGATTTATAGAGGTGCCCATATGGATGTGGTGAAGCTGGTCGAAATGACGGTGAGCGGCCTGGGCTATGAGTTGGTTGACTTTGAGCGGTCGGGACGCGGGATGATCCGCGTATTCATCGACAAGCCGGATGGTATCTCGGTGGATGATTGTCAGACTGTGAGCAATCAATTGACGCGGCTGTTCCTGGTCGAGAACGTTGACTATGACCGGCTGGAAGTTTCTTCGCCGGGACTGGACAGGCCGCTTAAGAAAGAAGCCGACTTTGTGCGTTTTGCCGGACAGAAAGCGCAGCTCAAGCTGCGCATGCCGATGGCCGGACGCAAGAACTTTGCAGGGGTCATCGGTGCGGTCAGTGATGGAATCTTGCAGTTGGATGTTGATGGCAGTCCGGTGTCGATCGAACTGTCGAATTTGGACAAGGCACGCTTAGTGCCGACTTTTTAGTTTTTTGCTTGTCCCGGTTGTTGCTGCATATCCTTATTGATGCAAGACCGGGACAGGCGAGTGGATAGCCGGAGAATAGTATGAGTCGTGAAATTTTGTTGCTGGTGGATGCGTTGTCGCGTGAAAAGAACGTGTCCAAGGATGTCGTGTTCGAATCGCTGGAGTCGGCGCTTGCCTCCGCGACCAAGAAGCGTTATGCCGAAGAATCCGACGTGCGTGTGGAGATCGATCGCGATACCGGCGAATATGAATCATTTCGTCGTTGGGAAGTGGTGGACGACGAGACCTTCGAGACCCCGGATCTGCACGTCAAACTGGAAGAGGCGCAAAAGCGCAACCCTGATATCCAGATCGGAGAGTTCATCGAAGAGCCGCTGGAATCGATAGATTTCGGCCGTATCGGTGCACAAGCCGCCAAGCAGGTGATCTTCCAGAAGATCCGGGACGCCGAGCGCGAGCAGGTATTGGCCGACTTCATGGAGCGCAAGGAGCATCTGGTGTCCGGCACGGTCAAGCGGCTCGAGCGCGGCAATGCGATCATCGAATTTGGCAAGATCGAAGCCTTGTTGCCGCGCGACCAGATGATCGCCAAGGAAAACCTGCGTGTCGGCGATCGCGTCAAGGCGCATCTGCTGCGTGTGGATCGCAGCGCACGCGGACCCCAGGTGATCCTTTCGCGCACTTCGCCGGAATTGCTGGTCAAGCTGTTTGAACTGGAAGTGCCCGAGATAGAAGAAAAGCTGCTGGAGATCGTCAGTGCCGCGCGCGATCCCGGATCACGCGCCAAGATCGCTGTGGTGTCGCATGACCCGCGTATCGATCCCATCGGAACCTGTGTCGGGATGCGCGGTTCCCGCGTGCAGGGTGTGACCAACGAGCTTGCCGGCGAGCGCGTAGACATCATACTTTGGGCGGAAGATCCTGCAACTTACGTGATCAATGCGCTGGCTCCCGCCGAGGTGAGCAGCATCGTGGTGGACGAAGAAAAGCACAGCATGGACGTCGTGGTTGAAGAGGAGAATCTGGCGCAGGCGATCGGGCGCGGCGGACAGAATGTGCGCCTGGCCAGTGAGCTGACCGGATGGGAACTCAACATCATGACGGTGGAGCAGTCCAGCGAAAAGCATAACGAAGAGTTTTCCAAGACGCGCGAGCTGTTCATGGAAAAGCTGGATGTGGATGAAGAGGTCGCCGATATCCTGGTGCAGGAAGGTTTCAATACGCTGGAAGAAGTCGCTTATGTGCCGCTGGAGGAAATGCTGGAGATCGAGTCGTTCGACGAAGCGACGGTAAACGAATTGCGCACCCGCGCGCGCAACGCACTGTTGACCGCTGCGATCGCCAGCGAAGAAAAAGTGGAGCACGGCATCGGCGATCTGCTCAAGCTGGAAGGCATGGATGAGCAGACCGCACGCACCCTGGCTGGTAAGGGTGTCACGACACAGGAGCAATTGGCAGACCTGGATGTGGATGAGTTGGTGGAACTGTCCGGTATGGATAGCGAACGTGCCAACACATTGATCATGACGGCACGCGCACCCTGGTTTGCATAATCAGTAATATCATAAGGACAGTATGGCAAAATTAAACGTAGCGCAATTTGCGGCTGAACTGGGATTGCCGGTTGCCTTGCTGCTTGAGCAGCTGAAGGCGGCGGGGATCGCCAAGGAAGAAGAATCCAGCCCGTTGACCGAGAAGGACAAGGCGAATCTGCTGGAGCATTTGCGTCAGGCGCATGGCGCTGAAAAGCCCGCCAGGAAGATCACGCTGATACGCCGCGAAACCACGGAAATCAAGAAAGCCGACAGCTCCGGCCGTGCGCGCACAATCCAGGTGGAAGTGCGCAAACGCCGTGTGGTGGCGCCGACCGCTGCTGCCGAAGCAACGACCGCTGCTCCGGCACCAGCCGCGACACCGCCCAAGAAGGGCAAGGCTGCCAAGGTCCTGAACGAACAGGATCTGGCTGCACGCGAAGAGGAAGCACGGTTACAGGCGGAATTGGCGGCACGCCAGGCAGCCGAAGTGCACGCAAAGCAGGAGCGCGGCAAACGCAAGACCACCAGGAAAGCGGTCGAGCCAGAGCCAGTCGCAGCAGAAGTGAAAAAGGTTGAAGAGGCGGCGCCTGTTGCGGCGGCCCCGTCGGTCAGTCTGGCTGAGGGCACGTTGCACAAGCCTGCAGCCAAGCCTGGCGAGAAGATGGCCAAGCCTGGAAAAAAATCGAAAATAGATGCCAAGATCAGTCCGTGGGACGAAAAAGGGCACAAGAAGCGCACTCCGCTCAAAACCGGTGAGAAATCGGGAGTCTGGTCATCCCCGGTGCGTGCCCCGCGCCATGACAGACACCATAAACAAGCAGTTCAGGAAACCGCGCACGCATTTTCTTTGCCGACCGAACCGGTAGTGCATGAAGTGGCAGTACCGGAAACCATCACCGTCGCCGAATTGGCTCAGAAGATGTCGATCAAGGCCTCAGAGATCATCAAGGTATTGATGAACATGGGTTCGATGGTCACGATCAACCAGGTGCTCGATCAGGAAACCGCGATGATCGTCGTCGAGGAGATGGGACACATCGCCAAGGCTGCCAAACTGGACGATCCGGATGCTTATCTGCTCGATGCTGCCGAACAGCCAAATGTGGCGCTCGAACCTCGTGCACCTGTGGTTACCGTGATGGGTCACGTCGATCACGGCAAAACCTCTCTGCTCGATTACATACGACGAACCCGAGTCGCCTCCGGCGAAGCGGGCGGGATCACGCAGCATATCGGCGCATATCACGTCGATACGCCGCGCGGCATGGTCACCTTCCTCGACACCCCCGGCCACGAGGCGTTCACGGCAATGCGCGCGCGCGGCGCCAAGGCGACCGACATCGTGATCCTGGTGGTGGCCGCCGATGACGGCGTGATGCCGCAGACCAAGGAAGCCATCGCACATGCC
>JBARHM010000537.1:0-6138 GCA_049799235.1 Gallionella sp. | reverse complement strand
CTGCCGATCAGCAACTCATCGCCGCTCATGAAGCCATCCGGCCCGATCGGTTTGCGTCCTTCACCGCGAGGGTGGAAATACAAGCTGTCTACGCCATTGTAGATTTGGGTAATTCTCCGCGGATCGGCCCCGACAGTGTGCTCCAGCCAGCTCGCCAAATCCTTGCTGACGGGGATGTAATGGTGCACCAGCGGCCGCGCCAATTTGCGCAGCAGATTGTACTTGCGGTTCTTGCCGTAGAGGTCGAACACGTCGCGCCCATGCTCGCCGTGCACACGTGCCCGCACACCTGCCGCAGCCGCTATGAACTGGCCTTCCAGCGTAGACAGGTTCCGGGTATGTATCAGATCCGGCCGCAACTCGCGTAACAGCCGGAACAATCTTCCATAAAGTCCCAAGTCTTTGCCCGGCCGCTTGTGCAGAGCGAAAAACTGCACATCGCCGCGTTGCAGGCGTTGGCGAAAATCGGTGTAACCGTCAAGACAAATTACCGCATGGCGGTATCGGTCTGCTGGCATATGGTTGAGTAAATTGACTACGCCATTTTCCATTCCACCCATGCCAAAATGCTGCACAACGTGGCCGATAAGCGGAGGGCGCATGGTTACGATCCGTCCGCGGCGCGTTTCAGGCTCGCTTCGATTGCTGGCAACATGTCGTCGATCAATTCCTGTAGCGTGGCAACAGCGTCATCGGGCTTGTCCTCATAGGGGGTCGACAGGATGATCGCCGTTGCATCGTCCCGTTGGCCCAGTAACCGCGTCTTGGCTTCCAGTAATTTGGCGAAATATGAGTTGGAAGTGTAAGTGTTGCCGAGGTAGTCCCAATTCCACACCAGCAGTCGCAGAGCGGGTGAGCGCAATCGTGTTTGTATGATCTGGACGGGCTTGCCGGATATCGCCACGGAGCGGCTGGTCTCGCCGACTTTGTTCCAGACAGGGTGTTTCGAGCGCACCAGGACATTTGTTGAGGTGATCAGCTCCGCCCCCTCGCGTTGGTGGACATAGTAGCCCAGGTAGAGGCTGATTACCTTGTTGCCCTTGCGGTAGGTCTGCATCAGGCTGGCGTCACTGCCACTATACTCAGGCGTCCAGCTGGAAAGATGGGCCGGGTCTGCTTGCCAGCCGTTGACGGCAGCGGGTGCTTCGAGCTTGATCGGCACGGATGGCGGAACCTGGCCTTTCAGGTAGGTGGCATATCCCGGCCATAACGCTGCTACACCCACTGCAGCGATAGTGGCGAGGGCGATGCGCCGAACGTTGATGGGTGCAGCGTGGACAGGCGTTGCTGCAGGCCTGTCGCCTATTTCTTGCGGCAGGTCTTCGCGCCAGAATGTGCCAATCCAGAACAGCAGCGCCATTACTAGACCGAAAAATATCCAGCCATAGATTAAATGATCTATGCCCAGTGCCAGTTTCATATCGGAGAGGTGAGCGATCATCACGATCATATAGGCGCGTAGGCCATTCGCAATGACCGGGACGATCAGAGAAAGGATGGTGAAAATGATGCGGCGTTTAGTGCTTCGGTAAGTGAGATAAGCGTACAAGCAGCCCAGCGTAATGGACGCGATCAGGTAGCGCAAGCCGCTGCAACCTTCCACCACGGACCACTGGCCGCTGGGGATCGTGAAAAAAGTGCCTTCCCTGTAGACAGGGATGCCGGTGAGTTGCAGCGCAGCGATGGTGAAATTGGCGGTGAAATCCATCAGGGGCTGGACCAGAAACTCGCCAAATGGCACCGCGAAAAACAGAAAGCCCAGGGGAAACATGAGGGCACGGGTTATACGCAAGCCAAGGGTGATCCATACCAGCACCGGAATCATCGCTACCAAGGTATATTGCTGCACTACCTGAACTCGTGCCAGATATGCCAGCAGCCAACCGAATCCAAGCAGAAGCAGCAGCAGCAATCCACGCAGGTCTGATTGAGGAGTGAGCAGAATGATTTCCTTGCGCCGGCTCCAGATTAAATAGATGCTTATCGGGAATATCAGATAACCATGAGCATAGGTTTCAGAACTGTTCCAAAGAGCGATGGTTGATAGGACCGTTTGATTGAATAGCAACAGCAGTGATATAACCGCCGCAATGGCGAGCACCGTGGCGAAGGTCCATTTGGTTGCCTGGTGCGCCAGAGCAGCGCTGTCGGAAGTGATCGCAGCGGGCTTGTTCATGCACTGATTCCATTCGTGGAATAAGTGACGAGTGGCGAGGCGGTTGCTGTGCTGCGCGCTGCCGCATGCGGCGAAAGCAGTTGATCCACATGCTTCAGATTGAGTTCCCAGGAGTAGTTCACCTGCACCCGCACCCGAGCTGCTTTGCCTACGGCTTCCAGAGGTCGTTTCAAAAGGGCTGAAACAGTGGCGATAAATTCACCGCTGTCCCGTGCCAGCAGCACTTCTTCCCCGGCATTCGCGGTGATGCCTTCCAGCGCCTGGATTGAGGCGATCACCGGTTTAGCCATTGCCATCGCCTCCAGTACTTTGTTTTGAATCCCGCGCGCGATTCGCAACGGAGCTACAGCAAGCCTTGCGTGTGCAAGATAGGGCCTGATGTCGGGCACCATACCGGTCACGACCACACCGGGAAGTTCCGCCAGCGCGCGCACTGCTGCGGTGGGTCGGGAACCAACGATGTAAAAGCATGCACCGGGATTTTGCGTTAGCACGGCCGGCAATATTTCCCTCGCGAACCATTGAACTGCGTCCGCGTTGGGCCAATAGTCCATGGCACCGGTAAATACCAAGGGTAAAGTGTCTGCTGGGTAGGGATTCTGGTAATTGTGAGCGGGAGAAAAATATTCGGTGTCCACGCCGTTGTTGAAAAAGCCGATTTTCTCCGCGCTTTCAGGTGCGATTTGTCTGAACAGATCTGCCTCAGCATGCGATACGAATAGAGATGCGTCGAAATCCCTGGCCACCTGACGCTCGTAATGCAGCAATAATCGTCCTTCGCGCCGGTACAGCCAGCTCATCGGCCAGGTCTTTCCCTCGGAGTACTGAAGCCATTTGTCCGAGTCGATGTCAACGAAATCGATGACGCGGCGGACGTGTCCTGCTTGTGATACATATTGGGCGACTGCGGAGGAAAACACCATAACGCACTTGATCGGTAATTCATTTAGCACTTGCTCGACCCATGCTTGCAGACCGGCATTGCGGTAATAGCCCAGTGTCAGGGGCTGGTTGGTAATCAGGCCGTCCAAACAGCGCAATCTGGCTGAGTTTGGCTTTATCCGAGCGAAATGTGTTTTGCCGCACAGGTTCTTGACGTGATCAACATGTCGCCAATCGTCAGGATCGTCGATGAACGTGCCCAGATGCACGCGATAGCGTTGTGACAAGTGCTTAAGCAAGTGATATGAACGGATCTTGTCCCCTTTGTTGGGAGGGTAGGGGATACGGTGTGTCAGGAAAAGCAGATCGTCCATCGTTCTATCCCAGATATTTCACGATGTAGGGACCCAAGGTATTGGCAATGGGGGTCGGCAAATTGCGCCACATTTGAATGAACAGGCGGTATTTGGGATTGAGCGGGTTGTGCTCTGGAACGCTTGCTGAGCCGACCAGGTAATATTCATAATGCAGTGGCGTGGGTTCAAAGCCCCAGTTCTTCTTGAAATCGTATTGACCCGTGCCCAGTTTACTGCGCCCGTAGTCAAATAGCCGGAAGCCGCGCTCGCAGCCCAATCGCATCAGTTCCCAGTATTTGAAGTCATTTGCCGCCAGGTGTCGGGCATCTTCCGTGTCGCCGGCATAATAGGGGAGGACTTCATCCCGGAAATAGAATGTCAGCACGCTGCTAATGAGTTGGCCCTTATGCAGCACAGTCAGTATTTCGCAGTCCTTGCCAAAAACTTTCTTGAGTAGGAAAAAATAGCGTTTTGGCAGGGCGGGCGTACCGTGCCGTTTGACGTTATCGGCAAATAATGAGAAGAAGCGATCGACCCCGTTATCCAGTTCGCTGGTGAGGCCATTCTTGATTCCTTTGCGCACCATGGCGCGCTGTTTACGCGGGATATTCAGCATGTTTTGCTCAAGATCCGGGTCGATCGGTTTGCGAAAAGTGAAATACAAGTCCCGGCTTGCCCAATCGGTATGAAACGGGCTGAGTTGGCGATATTCCATGTGCCCCACATTCAGCTCGCGCGCAAGCTCTTGCGCATGCCGGTCCAGTGCATTACGGGATTCTTCATCCGCGGCCGCAATTCCGCCATATACACAAAATGCGTTGGAAACCAGTGAATGTCCGAAAAGCCGGCTTCTTATTTCCGTCAGTGGCAAGACGGCGACGATTTTGCCATTGCGTTCTGCAAACAGGTAATGCGTGCGATGGCCGAATGCTTTCTCGATGACGGTTTTCCATCCGGCACGATGGAAGAATGTGGCTTCCGGACAGGCTTCGACAAAGGCATCCCATTCGTCGAAGTCGTTGTTACCGAGCAAGGTGATCGTGATATTCGGCGATATCAAAGATGGTCCAGTGTCAAATTCGGGGCGAGACATCACCGCTCTTCTCCCATGAAAATGTGGTCCATGCGGCCCCATTTAAAATCCCGGAGCAATGAGCGTATGCGTGATTCGGTGCGAGCCAGATTCACATAATGACGAAAATGGGTTTTTAATCCAATATTTTTTTGGCGCGGCTGTTCATGATCGATTTCCCAGGGATGAAAATAAAAAATGCAGGGTTGGCAATCGTTGTGATTGACGCGTTTCATCAGCCAGCGTGAAATGTGGTACGGCAACAGACGAAAGTATCCGCCGCCACTTGCAGGAAAATTACGCCCAAACAAATTTACCGTAGTGGCCGGCAACTCCACCAGACCGTCCTGTCCACGATGCTGAAACTTGAAGCGGGGAGCGTCCGGCATGCCATAGTGGTCATGCTGTATCGGGTATATGCTTGAACTGTAGAGGTATCCTGCTTCTTGCAATGTGTCCAGTGCCCAGAGATTGCGTTTGCTAATCGAGAAGCTGGGGGCGCGGTAACCGATAACTGATCGACCCCCGAGGTCTTCCAGGAGTTTTTTGCTGCGTGTGACGTCATCCCGGAATTCAGCGGGACTTTGATCTGACGCGCGCAAATGATGGAAGCCATGGCTCGCCAATTCGTGTCCGTTGTCGATGATGTCGCGGACGATTTGCGGATAACGTTTGGCGATCCAGCCCAAGGTGAAAAAAGTGGCTTGTACATTTTGCTCGTCCAGAAGAGCAAGAATGCGCTCCATGTTGCGTTCGACACGGCACGGCAGGTGATCCCAGCTATCCCGGGAAATGTGCGGAGCGAAAGCCGAGACCTGGAAGTAATCTTCCACGTCGATGGTCATCGCATTGCTGATCAGCGCTGGTGACATTGGTATCTTGCTGGCAGGATTCTGCATGAGAGTCAGCCCCGAAAACCATTTTTCAGCCAATCTTGAATGGCCGCCGCAATTCGTATTGAGGCATGTCCATCCCAGTACTCCGGTATCCTGCCTGCCTTGCCGCCGCTGAGCATGATTTCATCGAATATCTCAAGGATCTTTGCCGGGTCTTGACCGGCGATGGTGTTGGTGCCCTCGTCGATGGTGATCGGTCTTTCGGTATTGTGCCTGAGTGTGATGCACGGAACGCCAAGAGCCGTGGTTTCTTCCTGGATTCCGCCTGAATCGGTCAATACGACGCGCGCATCCTTCATGAGGCCCAGCATTTCCAGATACCCCATGGGGGGTAAAGGTAATAGTCCCGGGACATCCAACATTCCGCCCAAACCGGATTTTTCAAGCATGGCATAAGTGCGCGGATGTATCGGAAAGATGACGGGCAGCTTGGAGCTGATTTTTATGACGGTCTCAAGCAGCCCCCTCAGCGTATCGAAATCATCAACATTTGAAGGGCGGTGCATGGTGAGAACGGCGTATCGGTCATGGGCGTTCAGGAAACCTTCTTTGTCTGCATCTTTCAAAATCTGAGATACCGGAACGGCTCTATCCAGGTTGCGGCGCAAGGAGTCGATCATGACATTGCCGACAAATCTTATACGTGATGGATCTATTCCTTCTTGCAGCAGGTTTTCTTGTCCGCTACGCTCAGTGGTAAAAAGAAGGTCTGAGATTTGATCGGTCAAAATACGGTTGATCTCCTCGGGCATGGTG
>JBARHM010000536.1:0-4316 GCA_049799235.1 Gallionella sp. | reverse complement strand
GGTTGGGATAGAGGCCGCATTAAATGCTTGCTCGGTTAGATCGTAAGCGCTTCTATCTTTATCAGAATGTCTCTTTTCAAAGGTTCCGCCAGGAATGGCGGGTGTAACAATATTACTGCTCATTTTTCTCTCCAATATTCGTCGATATCACACAATCCCAACGGCTCATTCTGCCAGTCTTTCGTTCCGTTCAGCAGGCGGATGCATCCAAGATTATCTTCTGCCGCTCAAAAGTTCACGCCAAAAAAAGATTCTATCTGGCCTGCCGCGTAGTCAAGCATGGACTCTGTCAATCCCGGGTATACACCGATCCAGAAGGTGTTATTCATGATGACGTCTGTGTTTTTAAGTTCGCCGCTGATGCGATAGGTTCTGCCTTCGAAATACGGCTGACGCGTTAGGTTGCCAGCAAACAGCAAACGCGTGCCGATCTTGTATTGATCAAGATATTTCAGAAGATCCACGCGAGCGATACCTGCCGATTCACGCAGCGTGATCGGGAAGCCAAACCATGACGGCTCGCTGCCTGCGGTGGCTTGCGGCAGGATCAGAAACTCCTCGCAGGATTTCAGCCGCTCTTTGAGGAATGCGAAATTGCGTTTGCGCGCCTTAACGAATTCCGGCAGCCGATCCATCTGCGCCAGTGCACAAGCGGCCTGCATGTCGGTGATCTTGAGGTTGTAGCCGAGGTGCGAATACGTATATTTGTGGTCGTAACCGAATGGCAGCGAGCCAAGCTGCCAGCCGAAACGCTTGCCGCAGGTGTTGTCCTTGCCGGGAGCACAATAACAATCGCGGCCCCAATCGCGGAACGATTCGATGATGGTGCGCTGGTCGCTGTCCTTGGTGAAGATCATGCCGCCTTCACCCATGGTGATGTGGTGTGCCGGGTAGAAGCTGCAGGTGGCGATGTGGCCGAAAGTGCCTACATGCTGGCCTTTGTAACGGGAACCGAGCGCATCGCAGCAGTCTTCGATAACCCACAGGTTGTGCTTTTTAGACACGGCCATGACCGCGTCCAGATCGAACGGATTGCCCAATGTATGCGCAACCATGATGGCACGGGTGCGATCCGTGACTGCGGCTTCGATCTTTTTCGGGTCGATGTTGTAGGTGGGGATATCCACATCGACGAACACCGGCACCATGCCGTTTTGCAGCATGGGGTTCACGGTGGTGGGAAAGCCTGCCGCGACAGTGATCACTTCATCGCCCGGTCTCAGGGCGCGATCGCCCAGCTTGTGCGAGGTCAGCGCAGTAAATGCCAGCAGATTCGCGGAAGAACCCGAGGTAGTAGTCAATGCATAGGGCACGCCGACAAACTCGGCGAATCGCTTTTCGAACGCTTCGTTGAAATGCCCCGTAGTCAGCCAGCCATCCAGTGACGCCTCGACCATGTTCTTCAATTCGCTGGCACCGATCACCTTGCCGGATGGGGGGATGACGCTGTCCCCAGGCTGAAATGGTTTTTCAGCAAAGTGCAGTGCGCTGTATCGCTCAACCAGGTCAAATATCTGCTGTTTTATTTCTGCTTCGTTCACTGGAACTCCCCGATCAGGCGTTGTACCTGGCTATTTGCTGGAGGGTCACCTCGCGCATATCCTTGCCGCCTTGGTGTGCACGATGCCAGTGAACGATTGCCTCCAATGTTTCCTCGAGATGCCAGCGTGGCTGCCAAGCCAGTCTCGCTTTGGCCTTTGAGCAATCCAGCTTCAGGTAATGTGCCTCATGCGGGTGGCCACCACCATCCACCACCCAGCTCGCTCCTCCGCCCCAGGCATTGGTCAGGTGATCGGCGATCCAGGACACGGGTTTTGCATCCTCATCGTTCGGACCGAAGTTCCAGGCTTCGCTATATGTCGCCCCATCTTCCCAGAGCTTCTGCGCCAGCATCAAATAGCCGGACAGCGGCTCCATTACATATTGCCAGGGGCGAATGGCGTGAGGGCTGCGGATCTGCACCGGTTTGCCTTGCACGATGGTGCGCATTACATCTGGTATGAGCCGATCTTCGGCCCAATCGCCCCCACCGATCACGTTCCCCGCTCTGGCAGACGCAAGTGCCACGCCATGTTCGGCATAGTTGTTGGGGTTGAAATAGGAGCTGCGATAGGCAGCAGCCACCAGCTCTGCGCATCCTTTGCTGTTGCTGTAGGGGTCATAGCCGCCCATTGGTTCGTTTTCTCTGTAGCCCCATATCCACTCGCGGTTTTCATAGCACTTGTCGCTGGTGACGTTGACGATCGCACGCACTGAACCGGCCAGCCTTGCAGCCTCCAGTACATGAACCGTGCCCATCACGTTGGTGGCATAGGTTTCCACCGGATTGGCGTAGGAGTAGCGCACCAAGGGTTGCGCGGCCATGTGAATCACGATCTCGGGCTTGTATTTCTCAAAAACCTTTGCAAGTGCGGAAAGATCCCGCACATCATCCTGGATACTTGTGATGCCTTTTGCAACATTTGCGGCGACGAACAAACTGGGTTTGGTAGGTGGTGCCAGCGCATATCCAACCACTTTCACACCCATGGATTGCAGCCACAAGGAAAGCCAGCTTCCCTTGAAGCCGGTATGCCCGGTCAGCAGAACGACTTTACCGTTCCAAAATGATGTATCTACCATGATTTCCACGGGGCTTTGCAACTTGCCCATAGTTCTTCCAGATGATTTTTGTCGCGCAGCGTGTCCATCGGTTGCCAGAAGCCGGAATGGAAATATGCCGAGATTTGCCTGTCACGCGCCAACTCGTTCATCGGTTCACGCTCCCAAATCGTATGATCACCTTCGATATAGTCGAATATCTTTGGGGATAGAACAAAGAAGCCACCATTGATCCAGTTACCATCGCCCTGCGGTTTTTCCTGGAAATTCAAAATGTCGTTACCGGACAAATTTAACGCACCAAATCGTCCAGGTGGTTGTGTTGCGGTCAGCGTGGCAAGTTTGCCGTGTTGCTTGTGAAATTCGATCAGGGCAGTGATATTCACATCACTGATTCCGTCACCATAAGTGCAGCAAAAATCCTCGTCTCCCACATAATCGGCTACACGTTTAATACGGCCACCGGTCATGGTTTCTTCACCGGTATCCACCAGTGTGACTCGCCATGGCTCTGCACTCTGCTGATGCACTTCCATTTTGTTTTTCTGCATGTCAAAGGTGATGTCCGACATGTGCAGGAAATAGTTGGCAAAATATTCCTTGATCACGTAACCTTTATACCCGCAGCAAATCACAAAATCATGGATGCCGTGGGCCGAGTAGGTTTTCATGATGTGCCATAGGATGGGTTTCCCGCCGATCTCCACCATGGGCTTGGGACGAACAGCAGTCTCTTCGCTGATCCGCGTTCCCAAACCGCCTGCAAGAATGACTGCCTTCATCTATCCTCCCCGCTATCGATTGAACCCAACTTCAAAATGGCACTTGCCTTCAAGATCAAATACCAGAGCTGGTGCTTTTGATCAACCCGCGCTGCATCATTTCGCCTATAACCTGTTTCACGCAATCATTCAGTTCTTCTTTACCAGTATTCACTGAGAGTTCGGGATTTTCCGGTGCTTCGTAGGGCGATGAGATGCCGGTAAATTCGGCGATCTGTCCGGCGCGGGCTTTCTTGTACATGCCCTTTACGTCACGCGCCTCGCAGATTTCTATCGGTGCGTTGCAGAAGATCTCGATGAAGTCGCCGTGCTCTACCATGCCGCGCACACGCTCGCGGTCGGCACGATAGGGCGAGATGAATGCGGTCAGCACGATCACGCCAGCTTCCATGAACAGCTTGGCCATTTCGCCGATGCGGCGGATGTTTTCTATACGGTCCTTGCTGGAGAAGCCCAGGTCGCCGCACAAGCCATGACGGACATTGTCTCCATCCAGTACGAAGGTGCGGCAACCGCGCTGATGCAGGGATTCTTCTACGGCATGGGCCAGCGTTGATTTGCCCGAGCCGGATAACCCGGTAAACCAGACGATCGCGCCGCGATGGCCGTTTTGTTCCTGGCGGCGCGCGCGGGTGACAGTGGCGTGATGCCAGACGATGTTCTTGTCAGGGGTTGGTTTCAAGATAAAATCTCCAATGCATTTGATCCAGGGGGCTAAATACTTTTTACTCAGATAGTGCATTAGCCCAAAATCCGTTCGCCCTGAGGTATCGAAGGGCTTGCTCAAATGGTTCGATACCTCACCACGAACGGTCATTTACACCCGATTCCGCTTCATGAATTATTTAGAGAAGAGCTGAACAAGTATGGTTTTGTCATTCCCGCGAAAGCGGGAACCCAGTCAAATCAAATAGCTGGATTCCCGCTTTCGCG
>JBARHM010000535.1:0-3611 GCA_049799235.1 Gallionella sp. | reverse complement strand
GCCCTGATCAAGTCCGCCGAGAAAACCGCTCAGGCTATTCCGGATTTGTCGGTCAATACACAAACTTCTGTTGACAAGGCGCAGGATTTTCATAAATCCAGCGAATATCCTTTGATGCAATTGTTCCCCGCCGATAATGGCTGGCGCGGAGATATTGCGGCCGGCTGCCTGAACTATACGCCCGTTCAGGAGGAATCCGAAATTCCGGTCGTGGGCACGCAGTATGGAATATCCCCCGAGTCGAAAGTTTGCCTCGATCCATGCGGGATATTCAGTATCTCCGCCATCCTTGCAATGCGGCCAAGTGGTGAGGGCGCTACCCATACCCCGTTATCGCAATCCGACCTTCAGTTGGGCGGGATAGACACAGCGGCGATGGAATCCATACTCGAGAACATCAGGTCGGCCGATAACCATCCCCGCTTGCATTTTCCATCAGAGGAACATGCAGCCAGTGTCGCCGGGGGGTGGTCTGAATGGAGTGGTCTTTGGGAGCGGATTGGGCTGGGTACATCCAGCAACACCACGATGCCAGCTACTGACAGCGGTTCAGGCGTGCCGACGGTGTGCGATCCGTGTACTGTGGCCGGGGAAGCCAGCACGATCTCTCCGATGGAATGGAATCCGAAACTGGCGAGCGAAGGACAGCGTGCCATCGTGCTATTCGCCCTGCAGCGTCTTGCAAAGCAATCCCTTGATCTGGCATCCGCACGCTGGATCAAGATCGCACCATATTTCCCGGCGCCGGAGCAGCATTATTTTTTTGGCAGGCTGGCATATGAGGCGGCACGCGATCTGGATGATCGTGCGCTGCAATGGTACAGGGCAGCGGCAAACACTCCGCTCGACGAAGAGCAATCGGCATGGCGGGTGCGTGCGGCACTGCGCGCTCAGGATTGGCCCGAGGTGCTGGCGAGTATCAACGCGATGAGCGAGCAGCAACAGGGCGATGCCGCATGGAGGTATTGGAAGGCTCGCGCCTTGGAGGCAATGGGCAAATCCGTCGAGGCAAGGAATATATACCTGCCATTGAGCAGCGAATATCATTTTTACGGCCTATTGGCGGGCGAAGAGTTGGCGGGAACGCCGGTAATGAGCCAAGCGGTGGCGACATACAAGCCGGACAGCCATGCTATCGCGGAGATGGAGGCATCGCCCGGAGTGCAGCGCACCTTGGCGTTATATCGCATGGGCTTGCGCAGCGAGGCATTGGAGGAATGGCGCTGGTTGGTGCGCAATCTGAGTGATCGCGAATTGCTTGCCGCAGCAGAGATAGCAGTTCGCAACGAGATGTACGATCGTGCAATCGGTGCGGCGGATTTGACCGTCAATGTGCATGATTTCAGCTTGCGCTATCTCGCGCCTTATCGCGAAGTATTGCAGGAGCACATCAAAGAGTATAGCTTGGAGGAAGCGTGGGTATACGGTCTGATGCGACAAGAGAGCCGTTTTGTCAGCAGCGCCAAGTCAGGTGCCGGCGCGGCGGGGCTGATGCAGGTCATGCCGGCCACGGCACGCTGGGTGGCGAACAAGCTGGGTTTGAGAAGTTATCGCAAATCCCTGATCCATCAACTGGACACCAACCTGCGTCTCGGCACCTATTACATGAAATCGGTTCTTTCCCAGTTCGATGACAGCCCGGTGCTGGCAACGGCGGCATACAATGCCGGGCCGGGGCGCGCACGTCAATGGCGCGGACAAAGGCCGATGGAAGGCGCGATTTACGTCGAGACCATCCCGTTCGGCGAAACGCGCGACTATGTGAAAAAGGTGATGAGCAACACCATGTATTACGCGATTCAATTCACTGCACCGTCACGTACACTCAAAAAGCGCTTGGGCGTCGTTCCGGGAAAAGTGGAAGAAAACCTTCCGGTTTTGCCATCTGTACCCGGTTAGCCCTTCGATGCGACTCGGGACAGGCCTGCCATACCATGAGCAATAAACCAAAACAATCTGAAAATGCACTTCCGGAAAGCGCCAAAGTCTATTGCGTCGGCGGCGCAGTGCGCGACCGATTGCTGGGACTGGCGGTTCAGGATCACGACTGGGTAGTGGTGGGCAGCACACCGGAAGACATGGTGGCACAGGGCTTCCAGCCGGTGGGCAAGGATTTTCCCGTGTTCCTGCATCCGCAGACCCATGAGGAATACGCGCTGGCGCGCACCGAGCGCAAGACCGCGCGCGGCTACCTGGGTTTCGCCGTGTATGCCGCGCCGGATGTCACGCTCGAGCAGGATCTGCTGCGCCGAGATTTCACGATCAACGCGATCGCGCAGGACACCGACGGAAAACTGATCGACCCGCACAACGGCGCCGCTGATCTGCGCGCGGGCATCCTGCGCCATGTCAGTCCGGCGTTCAGCGAGGACCCGGTGCGCATCCTGCGCGCGGCGCGGTTTGCGGCGCGCTTCGGTTTCACGATCGCACCGGAGACTTTGCAATTGATGCGCGACATGGTGAGTAGCGGCGAAGTGGATGCGCTGGTCGCCGAGCGCGTCTGGCAGGAACTGGCGCGCGGCCTGATGGAAAAAAAACCGTCGCGCTTTTTCGAGACACTGCGCGAGTGCGGCGCGCTGGCAAGGATCATCCCCGAAGTGGATGCGCTGTTCGGCGTGCCGCAACCGGAACAACATCATCCCGAGATCGATTGCGGCATCCACACCATGATGGTGGTGGACGATGCGGCCCGGCACGAATACACATTGGATGTGCGCTTCGCCGCGCTGACCCATGACCTGGGCAAGGCGACCACACGCAAGGATATATTGCCGCGGCACATCGGTCATGAGCAGCGCAGCGAGGAACTGGTGAAATCGCTCGGCCAGCGCTTGCGCGCACCCAGCGATTGCCGCGACTTGGCGCTGCTGGCGGCGCGCTTTCACGGAGACGTGCATCGCGCCAAAGAACTGCGCGCCGAGACCGTCATCAAGTTGTTCCAGTCGGCGGACGCGTGGCGCAGGCCGGAGCGCTTCAGGCAATTGCTGCAGGCGTGCGCCTCGGATGCGCGCGGACGCACCGGACATGAGAACGACGCCTATCCGCAGGCGGATTATCTGCTGCATTTGCTGGAGGTCGCGTACGCCGTGGATGCGGGCGGGATTGCAAAGAAATGTGCCGATAGCAGCGCCATCGCGGACGCCGTGCAACAGGCGCGCATCAAAGCGATAGAAGCGTTGGTCGAAAGGCAGCAAAGTGATTCTGCAAAACCAAACTAGTGCGTTTTTTCCTTGCCTTTGTCCAATTGCATCATTAATACTGACCGGTAATTTTCAACGTCGGTTAGCACGAGACGCTGCACATTGCGAAGGTGCAGAACAAAATTCGATCAACTCTATATGGAATTGACGCTTTCACCAATATTGTTTTACGCTACGGATATGCTGGTGGTTCGTGCGGTTTCGACACTGCCATTAAGTAAGCCAGATGACGAGGGAGAGAGGTGATGATCAGTAGGGAAACGGTCCTGCAAACGCTGAAATGTTTTCCTAACCAATATCCTCAGATACTTGCGGAAAAGTTTCCTCATGTCCTGGAAAAAATTGTCCAGCTTTGGAACTCGCCTGATGGCGAAGCTTATTTTGCCGACCTGTTGCATCCCACCTGTAGCG
>JBARHM010000534.1:0-7018 GCA_049799235.1 Gallionella sp. | reverse complement strand
GGGTCACAAGATCACCCACGTTCACGCCTTCGTCCTGTCGCTGGCTTTTGTGCTGGGTATGGCGATCGCTTACGCTGCTGCTGGAGTGGTTGCAGGTTTCTCCGGCGACCTGATTTCAAACGCGTTGCAAACGCCCTGGGTACTTGTCAGCTTCGCCGCCGTGTTCGTACTGTTGTCGCTGTCGATGTTCGGTTTTTATGAATTGCAACTGCCCAGTTCCTGGCACAGCAAGTTCAGCGGCGCCAGCAACCGCCTGCACGGTGGTCATCTCGGCGGCGTGTTCGCGATGGGCGCACTTTCAGCCATCATCATGGGGCCGTGCGTCACCGCGCCCCTGGCGGGCGCACTGCTGTATATCAGCCAGACGCACGATGCAGTACTGGGCGGGGTCTCGCTGTTCTTGTTGGCGCTAGGTATGGGCGCACCACTGTTGTTGATCGGTACCTCGGCAGGCGTATTGCTGCCCAAGGCGGGCGCGTGGATGGATGCGGTCAAGCGGTTCTTTGGCGTGGTGCTGCTGGCATTGGCAATCTGGATCATTCATCCACTGCTGCCCATAAACGTACAAATGGTCTTGTGGTCATTGCTGCTGATACTGTCCGCAGCCTATTTACGGGTGCCGGATACCTTGCCGCATAGGGCCGGAAGTTGGCACAAATTCATCGAAGGCGCCGGCAGGTCTGCTGCTGCGTTGCTGGGCATGGTCTATCTGATTGGCGCGATTTCCGGTGCGCGCGACATCCTGCATCCGCTAGGCGGTATCGATATAGCGGGGGTTCAAGTGCCTGCTACCCTGCAATTTTCCCGCATCAAAGACATTAAGGAGCTCAATGAACGACTGACACAGGCGCACGGACAACCGGTATTGCTGGATTTCTATGCAGACTGGTGTATCGCCTGCAAAGAGATGGAACGCGATACCTACTCCGATGCCGGCGTGCAAGCCAAGCTCAAACCGGCTTTGCTGCTACAGGTGGACGTGACAGACTATAACGAAGCCGACAAAGCATTGCTCCAGCATTATGGTCTGTACGGCCCGCCCGGCATCCTGTTCTTTGATGCAAAGGGTAAGGAATTGAGCGACAACCGCGTGATAGGCTATCAGGATGCCACGCAGTTCTTGCAGTCTGCAGAGAGCTCGTGCGGATTTATCAAAATTTGCTGAGAGGGTAATCATTCGTCAACAGGGCTGTGCCCGACACTCAGCAATATCTCAACCGGATCGATTACCTGATTTTCATTGAGGTGCGACAAAATGCCGCATTTCCTGCTCCGGCTTTTTGGCGTAGATTTGGAACTGCAGATTGGTAGATGATATGTACCACAAAAATTCCAAATTCAATTGTAAACCTGCGCAGCTTCTAAATAATTCCCGCCAAAATATTTTTTGATAGGCCCCTGAAAGTTGAATCAAGTTGACCTGCGTGCTTTCGTTATCGGTCATGTCCATACGCTGGTTCGGAAATCCCTCGAAGAGAATATGCTGCTTGCCGATGTTCAGTTGGAGCAGATGGCCTTCATGTCGCAGTGCGAAACCGAAATCCTGATTGTTCGAAGTATAGGCGGTGGAACCTACCTCGTTCCCGGCCAGCCATTCCCCGCCCGGTGCACCCGGGGCCGGCAGCCTTGAAGTCCTGCGCTGCCGAATAGTATTCGGATCGCGCAGTGGAGCCGCTATACGTAATATACAGATTTTCAGTAGCGTACGTCGCCGAAACATTGCCGCCGTAGGCATTGCCGTTGCTTCGATAAGAAGCACCAGCCTGACCTTTGGTTAAGTTTCCCGCTTCGGCATCGGCAAATTCCGGAGGCGATGATTTCACCTATATCGTGCCGCCGATGCTGTCGCCGCCGGCGCTGACTGGCGTGATGCCGGCAAACACCGTGGCGCTGCCGACCTTGGTCGGGTCGATGTAGAAAAGCGCCGAATTCATATGGTTGGGGCACGCTGCTACCAGATCCATACCATCCACCTGGATGCGTATGCGGTCGTCCGCCAGGCCGTGAATTGCCGGAAGGCTGGACACCCCGCCCGCACCGTAGAGACTCACGCCGGGAATGTCCTGCAACAAACGCGCACTGTCGCTGCTTGCCGCACGCTGTGACGCCAAGCCGGCCGCGTCGGGACCTGGAGCGAGCCGGAAATCCTCGGTGCCGTAACGACCACCGGACTAAGCGTCGTCTCCTCGGACAATGCCGCAAGAGGGACGGCCGCAAGCAGCGCCGCCAGGGATTTTATAGCGAGCTTGATGATTGCTGCCTGTTGATCAAAGTTGCTTGTTCCATTTTCAGTCCCATGAGTGGATTGCTGCGCATATAACTCGATCAATGTGTTAAGGAAGCATTGAGCAAGTCCCAACTATGGTTCGATACATTTCCCGTTCGTCCCGAGTAGGCGAAGCCGTATCGAGGGAAGTGCCGCGCGCAGCGCGGTGTATCGAAGGAGCGAACGGGAAATACTCACCATTACGAACGGACTTATTCAGCACTTCCTTAATACGAATTGAACGGAACTTACTATGTGATTGGAAAAGAATGATATCGAAGGGGTGCGACATCATGTCGCATTCCCAAACTTTTAAGCGTGTATTACAGTGTGCTTGCCAAGCTGGCGTGGTGCAGCAATTGGGAATTGACCTCCGCTAGTGCTGCTTGTTGTATCTCACCTTCAAAGCGCCGGCTTGGTTTTTTTTGCAATCCGTCGAGGCATTGCCGGCAGATCAGTCACCATTCACTTAATACACCGGAGATCGAATTATGAGCGATACACCTGCTTTCATACAATCGAACAAAACCATTCTGATATCCGCACTGACCGGTGTCGTGCTGGCTACCGGGATCGTCGTGTTGATCAGTTCGGAAAAAGCGGGCGGCTTGATGCTCTCCGATTGGCAGAATGCGGCAATCTATGTTGCCGTGGTCGCGGCAAGCATCTTGATCGGGGTGAAAATCTGCACAAGGAAATCTGCAACAGACAAGCACGCGACAGGCACAGCGCCTGGCAAGCTGGAATCCAGCCCATCCTGAAAATATCTGTGCAATGCACTGCAAGTTTTGTGGTGCGACAATATGACGCATTCCAAATCTCCCGAATCGACGTTACATTGCGCACCGTCAAGCCAGCAATCCAGTAGTCTCCTCCCAAGATCTGCTGTTACAAACCACGCTGGCTTGACATCTATCAAATCTATCGCTCCTCGAAGAAACACTTCGTGCCCCACGGAGGTCATCATGGAAAGCGCGTTTACCATGCATTGCATAACTTGGCAGGCGGGGGCACCGCTATTGCAGGAGGTTCGAGAGAAGGCAAGCGAACTGGGGCTGATAAATCAAAGCGAAGCCCATGCTGACGAACTGGATGAGTTATTCCGTCACGCGCTTGCGCTGAGTAAAGACGGCCGGGCCATCGGTTGCGGACGCATCACGACGGATGGTCGAATCGAACGTATTATCGCGCTGCCGAACGAGCACAGAGAGCAGGTCGAAGCGACCTTGATCGAAGTGCTGAACGACTTCGCCGATCAGATTGGTTTGGTGAAAGCCGCCATTGTCGACTCAAAACCCGAACCGCGTTCCGGCCGCCGGACTGTTTGACAATACCCTCATTCAATTTTCGCAATTACCCACACCGCATGGGTGGGATATTTCGCGTGCCACTGCGACAATATGTCGCATTCACAGAAGCTTTTTCTAGCTGTAGTATCCATGCGTTTTTGAAGAAAATTATATAAAAATACTAAAGGGGGAGTGATGAATAAGTGGCAGTTTTACTGCGGAAAACTATCTTTGTTGTTTTGTGTTCATGTGATTGTGGCGAACGGGGCGTTTGCGGAGGAAGAACCGGCACAACTCGGAGAGGTCACGGTCACCGGGACTCGCGAAGCAACGCCGCTATTTGAAACGCCGGCAGCGGTCAGCATCATCAAGCAAGACACTATCAAGTTCACCGCCCCAACACATCCGCAACAACTGCTCAGCCAGATTCCGGGTGTGGCGATAAATGTGACGAATGGCGAGGGGCATAGCACCGGTATCCGCCAGAAAATCGGAACGGATGCGGTGTATCTCTATCTGGAGGACGGCATTCCCATCAGGCCTACCGGGTTTTTCAACCACAATGCGCTGTATGAGGTCAATATCCCGCAAGCAGGCGGCATTGAGGTGGTGAGGGGAATCGGTTCGGCGCTCTACGGTTCCGATGCGATAGGCGGCACAGTGAACATCCTCACCAATCCGCCTGCGGTCAAACAGGAATTCGATGTATCGGCCGAAGCGGGAAGCTACGGATGGTATCGCCTGCTCGGTGATGCCAATACCGGCACCACGGAGAACGGCGCGTTGCGTGCGGATCTGAATATTTCCCACACCGATGGCTGGCGCGTGAAAACCGCCTACGACCGGCAGAGCGCCAGCCTGCGCTGGGATTACGCGTCGAGTGCGGACTCGGTGTTCAAGACCATCCTTGGCTATACCAAGATAGACCAGCAGACCGGTGCAAATTCGGCTCTTAACATGACCGATTACACCAATAATCCGACCCTGAATGCCCGTTCTGTAGCTTATCGCAAGGTCGATGCACTGCGGCTTTCCACGAATTTTGACAAGGATCTCGGAAAGAACACGCTGGTTTCCATTACGCCCTATTTTCGCCACAACTACATGGACCTGAATGGTTCTTACAACTTCAGCACTGCCGCGACCGGCGATCCCAGAATCGAAATATCGGATGTTTCATCGCTGGGTCTGTTGGCGAAATGGCGCAAAGACTACCCGGAGTCGATGCGCACGCGCGTGATCGCCGGGCTTGACGTTGACTATAGCCCGGGGAAACGCACAGAAGATGCTCTGAATTTCACCGGTTGCACGAGCACGTTGCCGGGTGGAACCCAAAGTTTCAACTGTTATACGGTGGGACCGCGCATTTACGATTACGACGTCACATACAAAAGTATCTCGCCTTATCTTCACACCGAGTTTTCGCCTTCCGGACAGCTGCGCGTGACGGCGGGCCTGCGTTACGATGCGATGAGCTATGACATGAGCAACAATCTGGTGGCGGGAAACCTCGTGGGTACCACCGCTGCCAAGAATTATTATCAGTTCGCCAGTGTTTCCCAATCGTTTTCGCACGCCAGTGCCAAGCTTGGACTGACCTATGCGCTGGCGTCCTCGGCTCATTTGTATGCCTCTTACAATCAAGGGTTCCGTGCCCCGAGCGAGAGCAATCTGTTCCGTGCCGGATTGGACAGTACGCCGGCCAATGCACAGCTCAAGGCGACCGATGCTTTGCAGCTCAAGCCCATCAAGGCTGATCAGTTTGAACTCGGCGTGCGAGGCGATCCGGGTGGCTGGAACTACGATTTGGTCGGCTATCTGCTGAACAAGAAAGACGACTTGCTAAGCCAGCGCGACCCGACCAATCAGACCACCATTGCCACCAACAACGGAAGCACAAGTCATAAAGGTGTGGAATTGGGTTTGGGTAAGGCGATTACGGAGCAATGGCGCTTCGACTTGGCGTATTCCTATGCCAAGCATACCTATGAGACCTGGGTCACCAACCCGATCACCGGTGCGAACAACAACGGCAAGGACATCGAGTCGGCTCCCAATGTGCTTGCCAATGCGCGTCTGTCATGGAAGCCAACAGCAGCCACCATGACTCAACTCGAGTGGGTGAAGATGGGTTCTTACTGGCTTGATGCTGCCAATACCGGGAAATATGAAGGGCATGATTTGTGGAACCTGCGTGCAGATTACAAGATGACGAGAGATATTTCCTTGTTCGGCAGGATAATGAATATCGCCGACAAGCGTTATGCTGATAGTGCATCGGGGACTGGCGCAGCGCCCACTCTTTCCCCCGGATTGCCGCGATCTTATTATGCCGGCGTAGATGTGAAATGGTAGCCAGCTCGCGGCATTCCGGCTCGTGTTACAGTGAGTCCCCGGATCAAGCCGGGGGCTACTTGTTTCAAGACCGCTTATCAATATCGAAAACTCATCGCCGATGAAATCTCTGCCATTCGTTGCCATCCTGATCTCGCTATTTTGTGCCGCACCCGTCGTGGCGCAGGAGGAGCACAAGCATGGTGATGCGACACACAGCCCGGAAAAAATGTGGGCCGACATGCTGGCGAAAGACCAGACGCTCGCTGTATCGGTCGCGTTCGATGCGCATGGCCGCTTGTGGCGGGCAAGCGTCAGGGATCGGCATGTGCTGGTGGATTATTCCGATGATTTCGGCAAGACATTTGCCGCACCGGCGGCGCTTAACCCCGAAGCGGAAGCCATCGGAGCGGACGGAGACAGCAGGCCGAAGATTGCAATAGGCAAACATGGCGAGGTGTATGTTTCCTGGACCAAGCTGCTGGACAAACCCTATACCGGCGACGTGCGCTTTTCCCGTTCGCTGGACGGCGGCAGGACATTCTCGGCACCGCTTACGGTCAATGACAATCGTGATGTGATAGGGCATCGTTTCGACGCGTTGACGGTTTCTGCAGATGGCAAGGTGTACCTTGCGTGGCTGGACAAGCGCGACCTTGCTGCTGCTAAAAGCAAAGGCGAGAAATACAGCGGCTCAGCGCTTTATTACGCAGTGTCCGACAATAGTGGAAAAAGATTCGCGGCCAACGTGAAGCTGGTCGATTATTCCTGCGATTGTTGCCGCATCGCGCTGACTGCTCCGCCACAGGGAGCGCCGGTAGCGTTTTGGAGGCATGTTTTCGATGACAACATCCGCGACCACGCGCTGGCGAGACTGGATGGCAAGAATGAAATGCGCCGCGTCAGCCACGATGAATGGAAAATAGAAGCCTGCCCGCACCATGGCCCTGCGCTCGCTATCGCGGCAGACGATATCTTTCACTTGGCCTGGTTCGATAACGCGCCTAAGGCGCGCGGCTTGTTTTATGCGCAGTCGCGTGATGGCGGGCAGACGTTTTCCACGCCCCTGCATTTCGGCGAAGATACGCGCCAGGCAGGGCACGCGGATGTATTGAGCATGGGGCAGGAT
>JBARHM010000533.1:0-2191 GCA_049799235.1 Gallionella sp. | reverse complement strand
GTCTTTCGAAGGATTTAGCAGGTCGGCGGCGCGTTTCACATCTTCGTCGGAAAGACGCGGTTCGGGAATCTTGATTTTGCGTTTTCGCAATTGAAATATCAAACCGACTAACCCGGCAAGCAGTAGTGCGAACGGGCCATACCAAAGCAACAACGTGTAGCTTTTTACCGGCGGATCGAACAATACGTAGTCGCCATAGCGGGCAACCAGATAATCGATGATCTCCTGATCGCTCATGCCCTTCTGCATTTGTTCGCGTACTTCCTGGCGCAAATCATTGGCGAGTTCCGAACGGGAACTGGCCAGCGACTCATTTTGGCACACTAGGCATCGCAGATTTTCCGCCAGGCCTCTCATGCGCTTTTCCAGTACCGGGTCTTCGGCCAAATCTTTTGCCTGACCGGCGAAAGCAAAACTCGGCAACAGGCAAAGCAACAGTATCAATACATTTTTCATTTTGCTTTTAACTCCGAAACCAATGGAAGTATCTTTTCGTGCAAACTCAATTGCGTCACCGGCCCGATCTGTTTGTAACGGATCACGCCTTCCTTGTCGATCAAATATGTCTCCGGCACGCCATACACACCGTAATCGATACCTATGCGTCCATCTGTGTCGGATGCGCTCAGTACGTAAGGGTTGCCTCCTTCCTGGAGCCAGGCCATCCCAGCCTCGCGCTTATCCTTGTAGTCCAGGCCATATATCGGCACGATGTTCTGGCGAGACAATGCCATCAACACCGGATGTTCCACCCGGCATGAAACACACCACGAAGCCCATACATTGAGTAGCCATACCTGGCCCTTCATTTCCTGCGAGGTAAATTGTTTGGTCGGGTCATGCAGCTGCGCAAGGTTGAATGCCGGTGCAGATTTCCCTATCAGCGGTGACGGCACTTCATGCGGATTCAAATGTAATCCGACATACAGGAAACCTGCCAGGACAACAAAAATCACAAACGGCCAGATGAATCTCATCATGACGCTTTACCCTCTGAGGCCAATCCACCAACCGCGGGGGCGCTCTTTCCACCGGCTGTTTGTGTCTTCTTGTCTTTGATGCGGTAACGACGATCGCTGATGGCAAATACCCCGCCCAAAGCCATCAATACACAGCCGGCCCAGATCCAGTCCACGAATGGTTTGTAATAGACACGTACCGCCCAGGCAGTGCGTGTACCCGGTATCTGCTCGCCCAGGGAAACATACAGATCGCGGAACAGGCCGGTATCAATTGCAGCTTCAGTCATCGGCATGCCTGAAGCATTGTAATGGCGCTTTTGCGGAAACAGCTCGGTTATCAGCTTGCCATTCCTGCTGACCGTTACGCGCGCTTCGGCAGCCACATAGTTGGGGCCCTGTATCTCCCGGACACCGTCAAAACGGAAAATATATCCGCTGGCATCAACAGTATCGCCGATGTCCATGCGCACATCCCGCTCGGTTGCATAACCTTTCACCACTGTAACGCCGATAATGAAGATCGCTATGCCAAAATGTGCCAACTGCATACCGTAATAGCTCAGACTTTGATTGCGCACGCGCTGCATGAATGGGCCTTGTCCCGACCAGCGTTGCTGCAAACTGACCACCAGCGAGGCGATAACCCAAAATGCCAGCAAAAGCCCAAAAGATTTGAGCGGCGACCAGTTTCCGAACACCAGTGGTACCAGCACTGCAAGGATGACTGCAGCAGCCGCACCCCAACGCATTCTCCTGCCCATATCCTGCACGCTGGCCTGTTTCCAGCGCGCCAAAGCCCCCAGTCCCATCATCAATACCGCCAGTGCCATCAGCGGGACGAATACCGCTTCGAAATACGGCGGGCCTACCGAAAGCTTGCCCATGCCCAGCGCATCCATGAACAGCGGATAAAGCGTGCCGATGAACACCGAGGCTGCGGCAACCGACAGCAGCACATTGTTCGACAGCAACATCGATTCACGCGAAACGAACTCGAACTTGCCGCCTAGCCCCACCTTCGGCGCACGCCAGGCGAACAGCAGCAGCGACGCACCGATCACGATAGTCAAAAAGGCCAGGATGAAAACACCGCGTTTCGGGTCGGTCGCAAACGAATGCACCGATGTCAGCACGCCTGAACGCACCATGAAGGTTCCCAGCAGACTGAGGGAGAATGCGGCTATCGCCAACAACACCGTCCAGCTCTTGAAAGCACCGCGCTTTTCGGT
>JBARHM010000532.1:0-2620 GCA_049799235.1 Gallionella sp. | reverse complement strand
GGCTTGGGATAATATAGTCCTCGTGCAGCTCCCCGGTCTTAACCGTGTGGGCTATGGCTCTGGCAGCGGCGAGCTTCACCGCCTCGTTCACGCCATGCGCGCGCACATCGAGCAATCCCCGGAACATGCCGGGGAAACAGAGCATATTGTTGATCTGGTTCGGGTAGTCCGACCGTCCTGTTGCCATGACGCGCACCAGCGGCATGGCCTTCTCCGGTGAGATCTCGGGCTCGGGATTTGCGAGGGCGAATACGATCGGGCCTTTCGCCATCCTCTTGATGTCATGCGCGGTGATCAAATTTGGGGCCGACAACCCGATGAACACATGCGCGCCCTTCATTGCGTCGGATATGCTTCCCTTCACCTTTCGCGGGTTCGTGGCTTTTGCCAAGACGCTTTTATAGGGGTCCATTCCCTGCTTCCTGCCCGTGTAGATCGCCCCGGTCCTGTCGCATACGATAATGTCCCTGACCCCCGAGGACAGGAGTATCTTCGTGGTCGCCGAACCGGCCGCTCCCGCCCCGACGATCACGATCCTGAAATTTTTCAGGTCACGCTTAAGCAGCCTCGCAACATTGATGAGCGCTGCCAGTACTACCACCGCCGTACCATGCTGGTCGTCATGGAACACCGGGATATCGAGCATACTCCGGAGCCGGGATTCGATCTCGAAACAGCGGGGCGCGGAAATGTCCTCGAGGTTGATGCCGCCGAAGGCCGGCGCAATGTTCTTGACCGTGGCAATGATCTCCTCCACGTCTTTGGTCGCCAGCACGAGGGGGAAGGCATTGATGTTCGCGAACTCCTTGAAGATCATGGCCTTGCCTTCCATGACCGGCAGCCCGGCCTCGGGCCCGATGTTGCCCAGGCCAAGGACCGCGGTCCCGTCGCTTACCACGGCGACCGCATTTCCCTTCATCGTGTAACGGTACGTGTGCTCACGGTGCTGATGGATGTCCATGCAGACCCGCGCGACGCCCGGTGTGTAAACTTTTGATAGATCGTTCCGGTCGCGCACGGGAAGCTTATTTTTAATCTCGATCTTTCCGCCCTCATGGGCCGTGAACGTGCGGTCCGTGGACCTCAGGACTTTCACACCCGGCACTGTCGTGATGGCCTTCACGATCGACCGTTCGTGCTCTTCGTTACAGGCGTTCACGGTGATGTCCCGGATGATCGTGCCCTTTCCGACGCCGACGATGTCAACAGCGCCCATATCGCCGCCCACACCGCCTATGGCCGTGGCGATCCTGGCGAACATGCCGATGCGGTTCTGGATCTCGACCCGTATCGTGATGCTGTAGCTGGGACTGGGACTGGATATAAAGTTCTTCATGGAGGATCTCCTTTGTTCTCTATTATAGAGGCAATTTACCCGATGGTCAACCGTGGAAAAGAAATCGTGAGTGTTATTGTTCCAGGCCGCGTTTTCGCTTGTAAAATAGAAATATCTGCGTGCAAAATCCGGAAAGAACGTGTATAATCTGGTCCATTATTTTGTATTTTGTAAATGTGATTGTCGCTCAGTGTCTGCACTCCCGGAAACAGTCATAGGCCGAGGGTTTCATACTACCGAAAGTTGCGATGAGTGCGCCTCTGCGGGAAAATTGCTTGAGTTCTGCGGGTGACAACAAAACACATGACCGACTACCGAATTGAAAAAGACTCCCTTGGTGAAGTCAAGGTGCCCGTGGACGCGCTCTACAGCGCGCAGACCCAGCGCGCCGTCCTGAACTTCCCCGTGAGCAACATCCGGTTCCCCCGCGTCTTTATCCGCTCTCTCGGGCTCATCAAGGCCGTGGCCGCAGGGGTAAACACGGGACTGGGGCTGCTCGATGCGAAAATCGCCGAGGCCGTTCGTCTGGCCGCCCTTGAAGTTGCGGACGGCAACTGGGACGACCACTTCCCGCTTGATATCTTCCAGACCGGCTCTGCAACATCAACGAACATGAATGCAAACGAGGTGATCGCTAACCGCGCCACACAGCTGCTCGGCCCATCGGCAAAGCCCGTCCATCCGAACAACGACGTGAACATGGGCCAGTCGTCGAACGATGTCATCCCCGCTGCGATCCATGTGAGCGCATACATTCAGACCCATGAAGTGCTCATCCCCTCGCTTAAACACCTTCATGCAACGCTCAAGATGCGTGAACGCGAGTTCAGCGATCTCGTAAAAACCGGCCGTACGCATTTGATGGACGCCATGCCGATCATGCTCGGCCAGGAGATCAGCGGTTGGGCGTATCAGGTTGCGCAGAGTGTCGAGCGCATCGAATCCACCCTGCCCCGCCTCGCAAGGCTGGCGCTCGGCGGCACTGCCGTAGGAACGGGCGTCAACGCGCCGAAGGATTTCGGCAAGATCGTCGCCCAGAGGCTCGCGGACCGTACCAGTCTGCCCTTTGTTGAAACCGACAATCACTTTGCAGCTCAGGCGACCATGGATACGGCCGTGGAACTGAGCGGTCATCTGAAAGCGACGGCCTCGTCCTTCATGAAGATGGCGAACGATCTGCGCTGGATGAACAGCGGCCCGATCGCGGGACTTGGCGAGATAGCGCTGCCGTCGCTCCAACCGGGGTCCAGCATCATGCCCGGCAAGGTGAACCCGGTCATGTGC
>JBARHM010000531.1:0-3003 GCA_049799235.1 Gallionella sp. | reverse complement strand
GGACAGGAGATCGCAGGGGTGATGGAATTGGGGATGGCATTCCGCGGCGAGCATGCCGAGATCATGAGCTTTGTAAATACCACGGTGGATTCCGAATTGTCCGGCAACATGATCGATCTGTGTCCGGTGGGCGCACTGACCAGCAAGCCATTCCGCTACACCGCACGGAACTGGGAATTGTCCCAGCGCAAGTCGGTCAGCCCGCACGATGGCCTGGGTTCCAATCTGGCCGTGCAGGTGAGGGACAACAAGGTGATGCGCGTTGTGCCAATAGAGAACGAAGCCATCAACGAATGCTGGCTATCCGACAAGGACAGATTCAGCTATGAAGGACTTAACGCGCCGGAACGCCTGACCAAGCCGATGCTCAAGCAGGACAGCAAGTGGATCGAAGTCGAATGGCAAACCGCCCTGGAATATGTGGCGAATGGTTTGCGCCAGATTGCGGGTGCTGAGGGAGCTGATCAGATCGCCGCGCTGGTGACACCGCATTGCACGCTGGAAGAACTCTACCTGTTGCAAAAGCTGTTGCGCGGGGTCGGCTCCAACAATATCGATTTCCGGTTGCGCCAGTCCGATTTCAGTGCAGATGGAAAACAGGCAGGTGCGCCATGGCTGGGTATGCCGGTCGCCGAGATCAATACGCGCGATCGTTTCCTGATCGTCGGCAGCTTCCTGCGCAAGGATCATCCCCTGCTGGCCCAGCGTGTGCGCCAGGCTGTCAAGAACGGTGCCAAGGTTAACATCGTGCATTCCAGCGATGATGATTTGCTAATGCCGGCGGCAAACAAGTCCATCGTGGCGCCGGGCGATATGGTGAACACGCTGGCTCAAATCCTCAAGTCCCTCATCGCAGAAAAATCTGCCACACCATCTGCAGAGGTTCAGAAAGCCATCGATTCTGTACAGCCTTCCGAACAGGCGCGAGCCATTGCTGTCAGCCTGGCCAGCGGCGAACGTAGCGCGGTGCTGTTGGGAAACTTTGCCCAGCAACATCCGCAGGCCAGCCAGATTGCCTTGCTGGCCGGACAGATCGCCGCGCTGTGCGGGGCAAAGTTCGGCTTCCTCGGCGAGGCGGCAAACAGCGTTGGAGGTTATCTGGCCGGAGCCGTGCCGTTTGCCGGCGGCGCCACCGGCATGAATGCCGCCCAAATGATGGCAGCCCCGCGCAAGGCCTATGTCCTGCTGAATGTGGAGCCGGAACTGGATATGCACGATCCGCAGCAGGCGATGGCCGCGATCAACAGCGCCGATATGGTGGTGGCACTGTCCGCCTTCAAACACCATGCGAATGATTACGCCGATGTGCTGCTGCCGATCGCGCCATTCACCGAGACTTCCGGTACTTACGTGAACACGGAAGGGCGCGTGCAAAGCTTCAGGGGTGCCGTCAAACCGCTGGGCGAAGCACGCCCGGCCTGGAAAGTCTTGCGCGTATTGGGCAACCTGCTGAACGTTCCTGGTTTCGACTTTGACACCAGCGAGTCGGTGCGCGACGAATTGTTGGCCGGCCTCAAGCTGGCGGACAAGCTGGATAGCCGCATTGCCGGTGTAGCATTGCAGGCTGCCGCAGCTGGCAACAGCCAGGGTATGCAGCGTGTCAGCGATGTGCCGATCTATTCCGCCGATGCGCTGGTGCGTCGTGCGGCCTCGCTGCAAAGGACCCGCGATGCTGCAGTGCCAACCGCGCAGTTGCGTAGCAGCGAGTTGAATAGAATCGGCGCGAAGTCCGGTGATGCCGTTATGGTCAGGCAGGGCAACGCTTCCGCTCGGCTGGTGGCGCAAGCCAATGATGCCTTGCCGGCCGGTACCGTGCGAGTGGCGGCGGGACATCCGGCTACAGCGCAACTGGGTGCAATGTTTGGGACGATCACTGTGGAGCGTGCATGATGGAAATGTTGCAAGCGCTGCTGCAGGCCGGTGAACAACTGCTTGGCCCGGCTTGGCTGCCGGTCTGGACGCTGGTCAAGATCATGCTCATCATCGCTCCGCTCATGGGCGGGGTCGCCTATCTGACGCTGGCCGAACGCAAGGTCATCGGATTCATGCAGATTCGTATCGGGCCGAACCGGGTCGGATATTTCGGCCTGCTGCAACCGATCGCCGACGGCGTGAAGTTGCTGCTCAAGGAAATCATCATTCCGACCGGCTCCAGCAAGTTCCTGTTCGTGCTGGCGCCTATCATGGCGCTGGCCCCGTCGCTGGCTGCATGGGCGGTGGTTCCGTTCAGCGACGGGGTGGTGCTGGCCGATCTCAACGCAGGGCTGTTGTATATCCTGGCGATGACCTCGCTGGGCGTGTACGGTGTCATCATCGCCGGCTGGGCTTCCAACTCCAAGTACGCATTTCTCGGCGCAGTTCGTTCCGCCGCGCAGATCGTGTCCTATGAGATCGCGATGGGCTTTGCGCTGGTATGCGTGCTGATGGTGGCGCAAAGCATGAATCTGGGCGACATCGTGAGCGGACAGCAAGGCGGGCAGGGAATACTGAACTGGTACTTGTTTCCGCTGTTCCCGATGTTCCTGGTATATCTGATCTCGGGAGTGGCGGAAACCAACCGTGCACCGTTCGATATGGCAGAGGGGGAGTCGGAAATCGTCGCGGGATTCCATGTTGAATATTCCGGTATGGCTTTCGCGCTGTTCTTCCTGGCCGAGTACGCCAACATGATCCTGGTCGCTTTCCTGACCTCGGTCATGTTCCTGGGCGGCTGGTTGTCGCCGGTCCCGTTCCTGCCGGACAGTTTCATCTGGCTGCTTGCGAAGGTCTCGTTCATATTGCTCCTGTTTCTCTGGTTCCGGGCGACCTTCCCTCGGTATCGTTACGATCAGCTGATGCGCCTTGGCTGGAAAGTGTTCATCCCACTTACCATCATCTGGGTTGTGGTGATTGCAGTATGGATGCAGACCCCGCTCTGGATGTGGTAAGCAGAGGAGATGAATATGAAAACGATCAATAATTTCTTCAAGACTTTCCTGCTGTTCGAGTTGGTCAAGGGTATGG
>JBARHM010000530.1:0-3572 GCA_049799235.1 Gallionella sp. | reverse complement strand
AGCATGTGCTGCACGACATGCTTGCAGCGGGCGCACCGGTGGACGGTTTCGGCATCGGCACGCGCATGGATACATCGAGCGACGTACCTTATCTCGACTGCGCATACAAGCTCGAGGAATATGCCGGCAAAGCGCGCCGCAAACGCTCCGAAGGCAAGCAGACCTGGCCCGGACGCAAACAGGTGTACCGAAGCTACGATGCCGATGGCCGCATGGAATCTGATATCGTGACGGTGGAGGGCGATCCGCAACAGGGCGAGCCGCTGATCAGGCCCATGATGCGCGGAGGAAAGCGTCTCGCGGCAGGCGCTGCCCTCGCTGACATCCGCAGCCACGCGGCAGCCAATCTGGCACGCCTGCCCGAACCGCTGCGCAATCTTCAAGAGCCTTATGCTTACGAGGTGGAAATATCCAGCGAACTGTATGAACTTGCCGCGCAGGTCGACCGGGAATCTTCCAACCCTTAACAGGAGATACAGTCATGAACGAAAGTTCTGTCAAACCAGGAAACAAGCGCAACATATGGTTACGCGGGTTGTTCATGCTGCTGATGTTCTTTGCATTCCAGGTAAGCGGAACAGTGTTGTGCATCGTTACCGTCATACAATTTGTGATGGTGCTGCTGAGCCAAAAACCCAATGAACGCCTGCTTTTATTCGGCCGCAGCCTGGGACGCTACTTGCAGCAGATCGCCGATTTCCAGGCTTTTGCCACTGAAGAGATGCCTTTCCCTTTTAAAGACTGGCCCTCGGTCTACTGAATCAGAAACAAAAGTCATATTCACCTTGGAGTACCAGACCCACAAGGGATCGGCGTCGCCGCCCGTGAGGTGCTGCATAACCGTAGCAGAACATCGGCTACATAGACAGCTACTGTCGCCACGCTCAACTTCGTCATGATGCTCTGCCGCTGCTACTGCTGGCTCGCACGCCAAATAATACCGCAACACCGTCTGTGGTTAACGCGGAATAGATTCCAAGCAAATGCAAAAATCCGTACGATTTCGGCTGAATCCGCTCGGCTCCAATTCCGGAACTTCAACTTGATATTCCATTTGAATAAAGGCAGGATGCACCGATGGGTCATTTTCAAAATCTATTCGTTAGTGCTTAAGGGATTATCTTGACGTTCATCAAAGCCACTTTAATCGACTTCGGCTTGGCAGCTGTTTTTGCAATTGCTGCATTGTTGATGCTCGGAGAATACAGGCTCTTGCTCAAGACTGACCCAAAGGCCGCACTTTCTGTTGAGGCACTAAAACGAATCATTCTTTCGTCAGGTTTCACGGGCTATTTCGCTTTATTCCTCCTTGCGGCCTCCGTTCTAACTTTGTGTGTTGGTGTGATTATTTTGTTATTGAATATCGCCCCATTCCTCAACTTGCTTAATTGATAAATCGTTAATCCCGGGTACTTATTACACAAAGAGATCGGCAACAAATAATTATAGTTAATGAATATCAATAATCATCGCAGTGATTGCTTGCAAGAAATATATCAGGGATGATGATTTGGAGAAACGCGCCATAAGTTAATGCTGGCGGAATCGGAATTCAAAGTAATCAACAAAATCGGGAGCAATAGATGCCCACCTATACGGTTAATTATTCCGGCATTAAACTAGCATCAGATCAAAAGGAAACTATGAAGAAAGTAGCACTTGTAACCCTAGCCTGTTGCAGCTTTGGTATGGCCATGAACGCGGTAGCGCTAGAAGACTACGTTGGATTTTCGCTGAATGCAGTCAAGACCAGTGATAACGGAGTAAACAATTCGGCAGCGGGTATTACGACAATGATCTCCGCAAGACCAAACGAATACTACGGCTGGGAAGTGCAAGGCGGCATATTGGGTAAAACCGGCTCATACTCCGCGAGCGGCGAAGCTGATTTTTGCATTGCGGGCTTTGTGCCGTTGGGTAAAAGCAACTTCAATCTGTATGGCAAGGCAGGCGGGGTTGCAACCTACTCATCTGGCGGCGTATACAACAGTGGTTTGACCTATGGTGCAGGCGCTGAATATCTGCGTGGCAAAAGTGTGTTTCGCTTGGGCTACCAAAACTTCAACGTAGGAAAATCCACTTCGCTCAACACCCAGTTGATCGGGATTTCGTTGTTGTTCAAATTGGATGAATAGGTGCAATGTCTTCAGGAATTTTCGGTAGTTTGAATTGTAATAAGCTTTTTCCCGTGCCCGAATTTATTGTTTCCATCCCCCGAGGCTGAACTTGGCGAGAGCCAGGAATGTATCCCTGTGTAAATACTCCGGGAGAAACGCGTTACCCGACATGTTGACTCGTCAGAGCGCTCAGTATTTGATTTGTTCTAGGTCAACAAAGGTTTTGTACTCCTGACAATTGACCATAATTGAGTTTTTACACAGCCTGTACAGCTTGTCAGTGCCAAAATTCATTGCTCTTGGAGCGCCAATATCATACTGGAACTAGACAATCGGTGGTGTAGCCAGATGACTTGGGGTTCCAGAAGTGGGGAATCATTTGGCGTGCGCACATAAACAACCGCCCTCCCAACCACAAAGCCCTCTTTGAGCATCGGTCAGGCTCATTGTCGAGCGCACCACTTCTTTGCTCCCATCGAACAGCACTTCGAAACGAGCCGCTTCATTCCAGTCGTCGCAATATCGCCATTCCCACACCAGTTCATCGCGAGCCTTGTAATAAGCGGTCCCTGAGGATTCCGATGGTCCCAGGATGCGAAGCACTTCACTCTTGGTCATGCCGGGTTGGATACGCTTGAACGTTTTCATGTTCATGATGTTCTCGATTTTTTGCATCCTGCCATCCGGTGCGATATCCACCATGAAAGTATGTATGCCCCGAGGGTAGGCGAGTTGCCGGGAACCGTTCGGCTCTTGCCATTGCATCGCCGGTTCGCCCATGATGCGCAGGACGTCCTCAAGACGGGAATCGCCGGGCTTGAGTCCTCTTCCGTCATAAGCTGCGCAGGCGGCCAGCAGGAATGCTGTCAGTATCGTTATAAAAAATTTCATGGCGCCTTTCCCATGCCTGCAACGCAGCTTTGCTGCCGAAAATACCTTGCTGAAACAGCAGGTGTGCTACTCAACGCTGCCAAAGGAACGATCGCTGGAATAGGGCGGCAACGGCAGCCCGGCGATGCGGCTGGCCTGGCTGACCGGCCCGCTGGGAAACAGTTCATAGAGTTTTTTGCGCCCGTGACCTTCGCAAAACCTTTCTTCCAGTTCGCGCAGCAATACACGGGCGCTGTCGGCCATGCCGTGATGGCGGAAGCGTTCTCTCAGACAGATGATGATTTCCCAGTGTTCTTCGGTGAGATCAATGCCTTCCGCTTCCGCGAGGCGCTGTGCCACCACGGGCGACCAGTGCTCCAGGCCGAACATGTTGCCTTCCGGGTCTGATTCCAGTAGCCGTGCATCTTTGATGATTTTGTTGATGTCGAGCATGATGTGATCCTCCTGCTGACGTTGCGGTTGGAGTTGATGAACCATCCAGGAAGAACATGCTAGAAGGGTTGATGGATGATGTCAACTGCTGTTGGAGGCATACTCCGGCAATCAGGTGAAGATACTTACCCG